>NZ_JAZHLI010000050.1:0-32977 GCF_036549475.1 Aurantimonas sp. A2-1-M11
AATGGAAGTTCCAGCACGCCGCCCTGCACGGCTCGTCGCATTACGACCTGCCGCCGGTCCTGCGCTGGTTCACCGGCAATATCGGCATCCACCACGTGCATCATCTGTCGGCCACGGTGCCGTTCTACCGCCTGCCGCAGGTGCTGCGCGACCATCCCGAACTGCACGGGCTCGGCCGCATCACGATCCGGCAGAGCCTGGGCTGCGTGAAGCTCGTCCTGTGGGACGAGAGCGCCCGCCGGCTGGTGTCGTTCCGCGACGCCGCCAGATCGCTCGGGACCCGGCTCGAACCGACACCGGCCGCCGGCTGAGTCACGATACGACCGGGCAGCGGCGCGTGCGATCACGCCGCTGCCCGTCTATTTCCACGGACCCCGGCAGCGCCTGCCCATCCCTCGGCTCCCGAAAGCGCGGCTAAGCTCCGCCCTGCCATGCCTTCACCGCGTCCAGCGGCCACAGCAGCATCAGGACGTTGAGGGTGAGATTGTCGCGGATCATCCAGCCGACGAACAGCTCCAGACCGATGGCCAGGGTCACGGTCAGCCAGACCGGCAGCCGGCTCGCGAGCCAGAATCCCAGCACCATGAAGCCGATGTCGGACACGGAATTCAGGACGCTGTCGCCGTAATAGTCGAGCGCAATCGTCGCCTCGCGGTAGCGCTGGATCACCGCGTCGGTGTTCTCGGCGATCTCCCAGGCCGCTTCGACCAGCAGCGCCAGGACCAGCCGGGTGCCGAAGCTGGCCCGCCGCAGAAGCAGCCAGCCGGCGAAGAAGAACAGGACGCCGTGGATCAGGTGAGACGGCGAGTACCAGTCCGACAGATGCTGGGAATTTTCCGAACTGACCACCACGCCGTGCCAGAGCTTGATCGTGCCGCATTCGCAGATCGGCGTCCGGCCCATTGCCAGCAGAATCGCCGCCGTTGCCGCGACGATCGCCACGCAGGCCAATGCCTCGATCCAGCCGGCCCTGCGCATCCTCTCCATCATCGCTCTCCGCCACCCAAAAAGGCCGGCGCTGCCGCCGGCCTTTGCCTCATAGCGCGGGACGTGGGACGTGCCTACTGCACCTCGGTGATCCGCCCCTCGATGACGGGCGCATAGGCCGCATCGGTGCCGGCGAGATACTCGACCACCACCTCTTCCAGGGCCGGACCGAAATCATAGGCCTCGGTGCCCTTTTCGGCGAACACGGTGTAGCCGTCGCCGCCGGTGCGCATGAAGTTGTTGGAGACGACGAGATAGGTCTTCTCCGGATCGAGCGGCACGTAGCCCTCGCCCTCGCGGATCTCGACCGAGCGGATGCGGTCCTGCCCGGGCGTGCCGGCGGGCGACCAGGCATATTTCAGTCCCGCCACCTGCGGGAAGCGGCCGCCGCCCTCCTCGACCTGCGACACGCCGTTCTCCAGCGCCGCCTCGATGTCGGCGCCGGTCAGCTGGAAGGTCGACAGGGTGTTCTGGAAGGGCAGCACGGTCAGCACCTCGCCCATGGTGATCTCGCCGGAATCGATCGAGGCGCGCAGGCCGCCACCATTGATGATGGCCACGGCCGTGCCCTGGTCGGCGACGCGGGCCAGCATCGCATCGGCGACGAGGTTGCCCATCTCGCATTCCTTCGCCCGGCAGGTCTCGCGCGACCCGTCGATCGCAACCTGGCTCTGGCCGACGACCCTCTCGCGGATTTCCTGCAGCGGACCGGCGAGTTCCTCGATGCGCGCCTTGAGATCGCTGTCCTCGGCGATCTGGCCGTCCATTATCACCGGGTTGCCGACCGCGGCCGTGACCAGGCCGGAATCGTCGAATGTCACGGTGAGTTCGCCGAGATACTTGCCGTAGGCATAGGCTTGGACGATCGGCACGTCGATGCCCGTCGGGTTCGGCACCATGGTCGGATAGGGGCCGGCCGCCGTGTCGTCG
The DNA here is from genome assembly GCF_036549475.1 of Aurantimonas sp. A2-1-M11. Taxonomy (NCBI): domain Bacteria; kingdom Pseudomonadati; phylum Pseudomonadota; class Alphaproteobacteria; order Hyphomicrobiales; family Aurantimonadaceae; genus Aurantimonas; species Aurantimonas sp. A2-1-M11. The sequence continues at coordinate 1,918 of NZ_JAZHLI010000050.1, forward strand.
GTATTCGACAGGAGCGTGTTGCTGTGCCCGCCGACGATGACGTCGATGCCGTTCACCTCGGCGGCGATGCGCTGGTCGACGGCATAGCCCGAATGGCTGAGGAGGATGATCCGGGTCACGCCCTCCTCGGTCAGCCGTTCGACCTCGGCCCGCACCGCCTCGGCCGGATCGGAGAAGCGCACATTCGGGCCGGCGCTCGACAATTCGCCGGTGTCGCTCGGGGTGACGCCGATCAGGCCGATCTTCTCGCCGCCCTTCTCGATCACCGCCGAGGGCTTCAGCGTCTCGGCCAGTTCCGGCTCGGCGGTGACGTCGGCATTGGCCAGAAGGACCGGGAAGTCGACGGCTTCCATGAGGGCGCGCAACACTTGCGGGCCATCGTCGAATTCATGGTTGCCGACGGTCATGGCGTCATAGCCGAGGGCGTTCATCATCTCGGCCGCGGCCTTGCCCTTGTACTGGGTATAGAACAGCGTGCCCTGGAACTGGTCGCCGCCGTCGACGAGCAGCGTGTTGGGATGGGCCTCGCGCGCGGCTCGGATGCCGGACAGGAGCCGGGCCGAGCCACCGAAGCACTCGGCCTTCGTCGCCTCGTCGGCCGAGCAGGTGGAATCGTATTTGTTGATCGGCTCGATCCGGCTGTGCATGTCGTTGGTATGCAGGATCGTCAGCGTGTAGTCGGCAAGGGCCGGCCCGGCCATTGCCGCCGTCAGCGCGATCGCCGCGGCACCCGTCAGTCGCCTCATGTCACATCTCTTTCGCTTGGGAACGCCAGGATCCCGGAGGGAGGGCCGGCAGGCCGATCGCACTGCGCTACGCGGCGATGTTAGCCAGAGACGAGGCGGTTTGAACAGGGTGGTACAACGTCCCAAAGGGCCTGCCTGGTCATGCCACCCGGTCGGCATGGCGGCCTCGCAACTTAATTGATTGACTGATCAATCAACTTACCTATCTTGACGCCATGACCCAATGGAAATCGCCCCGCACGGGCCGTGGCGGAATCGAGAGCGAGCGCCGCGAAGCGCTGATCGGTGCCGTCATCGGCGCCGTCGAACAGGCCGGCTCGCTCGACGTCACCATGGCCGACATCGCCTCGCGCGCCGGCGTCTCGCCCGCCCTTGCGCATCATTATTTCGGTGCCAAGGACGATCTGCTGATCGCCGCCATGCGCCAGCTTCTGCGCGAGTTCCGCGCCGAGGTCACCCGCCGCCTGTGTGCCGCCCGCACGCCGCGCGAGCGCGTCTCGGCGGTGATCGAGGCAGCCTTCGACGAAAGCCAGTTCCGCCGCGAGGCGATCACCGCCTGGCTGGTGTTCTACATCTATGCCCGCCGCTCCTCGGAGGCCGCACGCCTGCTGCGCGTCTATTTCCGGCGGCTGGAAACCAATCTCGTCTCGGGTCTCGAGCCGCTCGTCGGTCCGGTCGCGGCGGTCTCGATCGCGGCGGCCACCGGCGCGATGATCGACGGCGTCTGGCTGCGCCAGGCTCTCACCCCCCTGACCGCGCCCGACCGCGCCGCCGCCGTGCGGATGATCGAGCGGGTCATCGACGCGGAGGTCGCCCCATGAAGACTCTCGACGAAGCCGATTACGTGATCGTCGGGTCCGGCTCGGCCGGATCGGCGCTGGCCTATCGGCTGTCGGAATCAGGCCGCTACGACGTCGTCGTGGTCGAGGCCGGCGGCACCGATGCCGGGCCTTTCATCCAGATGCCGGGCGCCCTGTCCTTTCCGATGAACATGGCGCGCTACGACTGGGGCTACCGGGCCGAGCCGGAGGCGACGCTGGGCGGCCGGCGGCTGGCGACGCCGCGCGGCCGCGTCATCGGCGGCTCGTCCTCGATCAACGGCATGGTCTATGTGCGCGGCCACGCCAAGGATTTCGACCATTGGGCCGAGACCGGCGCGGCCGGCTGGGGCTATGCGGACGTGCTGCCCTACTTCAAGCGCATGGAGAGTTTCGAGGGCGGCGGCACCGAACCCCGTGCCGCCGACGGGCTGCCGGCCGGTGATCCGGCCTGGCGCGGCATGTCCGGGCCGCTCAACGTCCAGCGCGGGGCCATGCAGAACCCGCTTTACGGCGCCTTCCTGGAGGCCGGCCGCCAGGCGGGCTATCCGCTGACCGACGACTACAACGGCGCCATGCCCGAGGGCTTCGGCCCGATGCAGCAGACGATCTGGCGCGGCCGACGCTGGTCGGCCGCCAACGCCTATCTGCGCCCGGCCATGGCTCGCGGCAATTGCCGCCTGCTTCAGGGCAATGTCGCGCGGATCGCCTTCGAGGGCACCCGCGCCACCGGCGTGGAGATCAGCCGGCGCGGCAGGCGCACCGGCATCGTGCGGGCGCGGCGCGAGGTGGTGCTGGCCGCCGGCGCCATCAACTCCCCCACCATCCTCATGCATTCGGGCATCGGCGATCCGGCCGAGCTGTCGCGGGTCGGCATCGACACCCGCGTCGAACGGCCGGGCGTGGGCCAGAACCTGCAGGACCATCTGGAGGTCTACATCCAGCAATCCTGCACCCAGCCCATCACCCTTAACGGCTATCTGCACCTCTTCGCCAAGGGGCGCGTCGGGCTGGAATGGATGCTGATGCACACGGGCTACGGCGCCACCAACCATTTCGAGGCAGCGGGCTTCATCCGGTCCGCGGCCGGCGTCGAATATCCCGACATCCAGTATCATTTCCTGCCCGGCGCGATCCGCTATGACGGCCAGGCGGCAGCACCCGGACACGGCTTCCAGGCCCATGTCGGGCCGATGCGCTCCCAGTCGCGCGGCCGGGTCCGCCTGAAGAGCGACGATCCCGGCGCGGCACCGTCGATCCGCTTCAACTACATGTCGCACCCGGACGATTTCCCCGAATTCCGGCGCGCCATCCGGCTGACGCGCGAGATCTTCTCCCAGGCCGCCTTCGACGCCTATCGCGGCCCGGAGATCCAGCCCGGGGCGGCGTTGCAGAGCGACGACGATCTCGACGCCTTCATCGCGGAGCACGCCGAGAGCGCCTATCACCCCTGCGGCACATGCCGCATCGGCGCACCGGACGATGCCGGTGCGGTGGTCGATCCGGCGTGCCGGGTGATCGGGACCGAAAATCTGCGCCTGGCCGATTCGTCGATCTTCCCGCGCATCCCATACGGCAATCTCAACGGCCCTTCGATCATGGTCGGAGAGAAAGCCGCCGACCACATTCTCGGCGACGGCATGCTCGCCCCGGAGCCCGACAGGCAGCCCTGGATCGACCCCCACTGGCGCGAGCGCCAGCGGTAACGCGGCGGGCGGCGAAGCACCGCTGCCCGCATTCCGTCAGCGCAGCACGGCGTGCCCGGTCAGCGGCGGCGGGCCGTGGCGATTGGTGGCATCACTGGGCTGAACGGCGAAATAGATAAACACCAGCCAGCCGAACAGCGGCACCAGATTGATCAGGAACCACCAGCCGCTGCGGCCGGTGTCGTGCAGGCGGCGGACCGAGACGGCCAGCGACGGAATGAAGATCGCCAGCGAGAAGATCGAGCCGAGCGGCTGGTAGCCTTCGCCGGAGAAGGGCGCGACACCCATGACAGGGCCGACCAAGACCGAATCGAGAATGCCGAACACGAGATTGCCGGCCAGCGTGAACAGCGCGAACCACCAGAACTCCGATCGCGGCGCCCGGCCCCGGAAGGTCGCGTAGTTTTCAAAGACTGAGCGGACGGCTTCGGCAAACGACATGGCTTGTCCCCCTGACACTTGCCGGCTGGTGGCCGGCTGACAGGGCCAGCCTGCCCGATCCGAAGGCGGGATTCCACCGTCTGGAGCTCACGACGAGGCGCGGCGCAGCGTGGCTCACAGCGTAAGAGCGCGGGTGTATCTGTCACAGCTGTTTGGAGTCAGCGGCGCATGCCCTGCGCCGTGTCGCCGGGGCCCGGACAGGCCGAGATCCGCACCGGGGCGCCGGCCGCCTCGCCGAGGGTCAGGCATTTGCCGACCGCCCCCGCCCCGGAGCTGTCGGCATCGGCCAGCGGACAGAGGGTCCAGCCTGCCCCGGTGGCGCCGGATGCGGCCAGCACGAGTTCGGGAACCGGCGCCAGAACAGGCGTGTAGACATAGGCACCGTCCTGCAGCACGGCGTCAGCCGGTGGCTCCATGCCGGCGCCCGATCCCTCGACGCGTCCCTCGACGACGGTCAGGCCGCCCGGCCCGACCACCCAGCGCTCTTCCCAGCGGGTCTTCTCCACGGAATGGGTCCAGGCCAGCGAAAAGGCCGTGGCGGCCAGGGTCAGCGCCTTGGCGCCGGCGGCGATGCAGATCATTCGGCCGCCGAGGCCCTCTCGTCACGGGTGTTGCCCCGAGCCGTGCTGCCGCCGCCGGTGCGGTTGACCACTTCGGGCACCCCGTGCCGACGGACCTGCAGCGTATGCCAGCCGAGGATCAGCGCGGCCAGGGCGAAGCCGATCTCGTCGGTGACAGGCAGCGCGGCGATCAGCGTGAAGGCCGCGACCGTCGCCACGGCGCGCTCCCACCATTTCAGCGGCGCGGCCAGATAGCCGATCGCCGCCGCGCCCCACAGCGCAATAGCCAGGCACGCCTTGAAGATGATGTAGGCGACGGCCGGCCAGTAGCCGATGGCTTCGGCCAGCGGGCCCCCGTCCTGCAGCATCAGCGCCGGGGTGTAGACGGCCATGAAGGGGATGACGAAGCCGGCGAGCGCCACCTTCACCGCCTGCAGGGAGATCTTCAGCCCCGGCGCCTTGGCGATCGGCGCGGCCGCGAAGCAGGCAAGCGCCACCGGCGGCGTCAGATCGGCCAGGATGCCGAAATAGAAGACGAACATGTGGGAGACGATCAGGGGCACGCCGAGGGCGAGCAGCGCCGGACCGGCGATCGAGGAGGTGATGATGTAATTGGGGATGGTCGGGATGCCCATGCCCAGGATCAGGCAGGTGATCATGGTCAGCACCAGCGACAGGAACAGCGAGGTGTCGCCGACCGCCACGATGAACTGGCCGAAGGTGTTGGCAACGCCGGTCAGCGTCATCGTGCCGACGATGATGCCGACGATGGCGCAGGCGATGCCGACGGGCAGCGCCGTCTTGGCGCCCTCGGCGAGGGCGTCGCGGGTCAGGAGCAGCGTCTCGCGGCCGCCCCGGAACAGGGCGCAGAGGCCGATCAGCACGGCCAGGGCGATCACCACCGGCGTGATGCCGTATTCGAAGAAGGCCGCGGCCGAGAGGCCGAGCCCGATCCAGAAGATGTAGCGCAGCGCCTGCACCGAGATTCGTCCGGCCAGCGGCGCGCCGAGGATCAGGAGCGCCGTCAGCGCCAGGCCGATCGTGCCGGCATAGAGCGGCGTGTAACCGGTGAAGAGGAGATAGACGAGGACGCCGAGCGGGAGCAGCAGGTACCAGCCCTTTTTCAGCGCCTGGAGCGCCGAGGGCAGCTCGTCCCGCTGCAGGCCGAGGAGGCCGCGCTTGCCGGCCTCCAGATGGACCATCCAGAACACCGAGCCAAAATAGAGCACCGCCGGGATCACCGCTGCCTGGACGACGGCGGCATAAGGCACATTCAGGGTCTCGGCCATGATGAAGGCGACCGCGCCCATCACCGGCGGCATGAGCTGTCCGCCCATGGAAGCGGTGGATTCGACACCGCCGGCAAAGGCGGGGCGATAGCCGAAGCGCTTCATCAGCGGGATGGTGAACTGGCCGGTGGTCACCACATTGGCGACGCCCGAACCGGAGATCGTGCCCATCAGGCCGGAGGAGATGACCGCGACCTTGGCCGCGCCGCCCTTGGCGCCGCCGACCAGGCCCAGCGAAATGTCGGTGAACAGCTTGATCATGCCCGCCCGCTCCAGGAAGGAGCCGAACAGGATGAACAGGAAGATGTAGGAGGACGAGACGTAGGTCGGGATGCCGTAGATGCCCTCGGTACCGAAGGACATGTGGTCGACGATCTGGCTGAACGGGTAGTAGCGGATCACGAAGGGCGACGGCAGGAAGCGGCCGAAGAGGCAATAGGCCAGGAACAGGCCGGCGATGATCGGCAGGGCCGGACCCATGATCCGCCAGGTGGCCCCGAACAGCACGGCCAGCGCCGCGACGCCGACGACCGTGTCACTCACCGACGGCATGCCGGCGCGGAAGATCAGTGCCTCGTATTCCCACCATTGATAGACGGCAACGCCCATGCCGGCCAGGCCGAGCAGCCAGAACAGCGCCCGCAGGCCGGCATTCTCGCCCTTGATGGCGGCGACCAGCGGCAGGCCAAGCAGGCACAGGAAGCCGACATGGACGGCCCGCACGATCTGGCTCGGCAGGTCCCACAGATGCGCAGCGGTCGCGAGCTGGAAGATCGAGAAGGCAAAGGCGATCCAGAACAAGATCCGGCCTTCCGTGCCGAGCGGGAAGCCCGCCGACAACGGATCGTGCACCTCGACGGGCTCGCCGTCCGGCGCCAGTTCGTGATGCCTCTCCAGTTCGCCCGGCGTACCCTGGCTCATCGACGGCTCCTCCCAGAGGCCTGTTACGGCCGGACCATACAACATCGGCCTCGAAAGGCGATTGCCCTTTCCGGCAAGAGGCCTCGCCCCGTCAAGGCCTTCCGTAGATCCGGGCGATCTCTTCCACCACCGGCGCCGAGCCGAAACGCACCGGATCGGTGGCCGGCAGGCCGTGCTCGGCCGCCAGTTCCGCCAGCAGGGTCCGGGCCGAATCCTCGTCCAGCCTGGCGGTGTTGACGCAGATACCGACGCAGCGGATGGCCGGGTTGGTCAGCCGGCCCAGGATGATCGTCGCCTCGATCACCGCGGCAATGGTGGGCAGCGGCGTCTCGACGCCGCGCATGGTGCGGCGGGTCGGCTCGTGGCAGACCACGAAGGCATCGGGCTGCGAGCCGTGCAGCAGGCCGAGGGTCACGCCGGCAAAGGACGGGTGGAACAGCGAGCCCTGCCCCTCGACCACGTCCCAATGGCTGTCGGCCGCATCGGGCGTCAGCCATTCGGCTGCGCCGGCGATGAAATCGGCGACGACCGCGTCGAGCGGGACGCCGCGGCCGGCAATCAGGATGCCGGTCTGGCCCGTGGCGCGAAAGTCGGCGTCGAAACCAGCGGCCTGCATGTCGCGCTCCAGGCAGAGGGCGGCATATTTCTTTCCGACCGAACAGTCGGTGCCCATGGCGAGCAGGCGCTTGCCGGTCCGCTTGCGCCCCTTGCCGGTGTCATAGCTGCGATCGGGCTGGCGCAGGTCGAAAAGCTGCCGGCCGTTGGCTGCGGCGGCTGCGGCGATGCGATCCACCGAGCCCAGCCGTACATGCAGGCCGCTGGCCACGTCTAGGCCGGCCTCCAGCGCGGCGACGATGGTGTCGACCCAGTGCTCGGGCAGCACCCCGCCGGCATTGACGACGCCGACCACCATGGTCCTTGCACCCGCCGCCAGTGCATCGGGCACGGACATCTCCGGCAGGCCGAGATCGGCGCCGCAACCCGGCAGACGCAGCTGCGCCAGGCACCAGTCCCGGCGCCAGTCGACGACGCCCTGCGCGGTCTTGGCCGCCAGCGCGTCAGGCACGTCGCCGAGGAACATGAGATAGGGAGGAGTGACGTTCATGATGGCGCTTTCGGGAAGGGATCTATCGGACGCCAGACTGACCGAGTTGCCGCCGCTTGTGAAGCAGCGGCGCGGGGAAGGTTGCGGCAGTGCACAGGTGGCTGGTGGGCTGATCGGGGCGGCCAGGCCGCATCGGCACCGTCCCCGGTACGGGCCCCGGCGAGCGACCCGCCATCCGCCGCCAGCACGAAGAACTTTTGCCTCGGAGGCGAAATCCGGTAGAGCGGAGCAGACATTTTTCTCGAGCGAAGGCGATCCATGACCATCCGCGTCCACAAAGGCGATCTTCCCGACATCTCCCGCTATACCGGTCCGGTGGCGATCGACACCGAAACCCTCGGCCTCGACACGCGCCGCGACCGGCTCTGCGTCGTCCAGCTGTCGCCGGGGGACGGCACCGCCGACATCGTGCAGATCGCCAAGGGCCAGAGCGAGGCGCCGAACATCGCCGCGCTGCTCAAGGACCCGGCCAGGACCAAGATCTTCCACTATGCGCGCTTCGACATCGCGGCGCTCTACCACGCCTTCGGCGTGATGACCGACGGCATCTTCTGCACCAAGATCGCCTCGCGCCTCACCCGCACCTACACGGACCGCCACGGGCTGAAGGATCTCGCCCGCGAGATGGTCGGCGTCGACATCTCCAAGCAGCAGCAATCGTCGGACTGGGCGGCCGAGACCCTGTCGCAGGCGCAGATCGAATATGCCGCGTCCGACGTCCTGTATCTCCACGACATCATGGGCGCGCTCTACAAGCGGCTGGAGCGCGAGGACCGCATGGACCTCGCCAAGGCATGCTTCACCTTCCTGCCGACTCGGGCTCGCCTCGACCTCGCCGGATGGGCCGAAGAAGACATCTTCTCGCACTCGGCCTGACACGCGGACAGGCGCACGGCAGGACCGGGGCCAGACGGTTTCCGGCCCTTTCCGGGCAGGGGCCCGGGACGTGGCTTACGCGAAACTGACGCGGCGGCGATGAATGTCTTTCGCGCGGCACCCGGTGTCGCAAAGCAGACTGGATCGGGCGCTCCGGCAATCGCATATGCGCGGCATCAGCAACGCGCTCAGCGAAAGGCGCACATCATGATCCGCAGCCCCTTCATGCAGACCCTCGCCGTCTCCGGCATGCTTTCCGTCGCCCTGCTCTTGACCGTCGCGTTGCTGAAACTCGTCGGCTGATGTTGCGCCTCCCGGTGTCGCGCTGAGATCAGCCGGCCGGGACGCCACAGGCAACCGCCGGGATCCCGTCGGCACCCAGATACGAAAAGCGCGGCGAATACGGTTCGCCGCGCTTTTTTCATGGGAAGCCCTGTCGCCCGCTCGATCCGAGTCCTGCCCGACTCGTGGCGCTTTTCGACGAACGTCGCCTCAGGCGGCCACGGCCCTCTCGCCATGCGCCGACTCATCCGCGGGCCGCCGTCGGCGCTGGGCCCAGACGATCAGGGCCAGGACCGCCAGCGCCGGGATGAACATCCAGTATTTCGACGGCTGGTCCGTGGGCGTGCGGACCAGCGTGATCTCCTGGTCCCAGTCGAGCCCTGCGGTCTCGGCGGCCGAACCGAAGGTGACATTGTCGATGATCGTCTTGCCGTCCCGCTCGATCAGTTCCAGCCCGGCATTCTGCAGCCGCTCCTCGCCGGTTTCGCCGGCCGGCAGCGCCAGCTCGACGGAGCGCTGGGAGGGAGCCCCGAAGGCGTCGAGATAGTCGATGCGCAGGCGCAGCGGCTGGTCGGCCGGCGTCTCGGCGGCGGCCAGCGCCACTTCGCTGCCCGGCCGCTCGGCATAGGGCGCGACCAGCATGTCCATCCAGAAGCCCGGCCGGAACAGGGTGAAGGCGATCAGCAGCAGCGCCACCGATTCGTAGATGCGGTTGCGGGTCAGGAACCAGCCCTGGGTGGCCGCCGCGAACAACAGCATCGCAACCGTCGCCACGACGGCGATGAAGATGCCGTGCGGAATGTCGACATTGATCAGCAACAGATCGGTGTTGAAGATGAACAGGAAGGGCAGCGCCGCCGTGCGCAGCGAGTAGAAGAAGGCAATGGCGCCGGTTTTGATCGGGTCGCCGCCCGAGACCGCCGCGGCGGCGAAGGAGGCCAGGCCCACCGGCGGTGTCACGTCGGCCATGATGCCGAAATAGAACACGAAGAGATGGACGGCGATCAGCGGCACGATCAGGCCGTTGGCCTCGCCGAGCGTGACGATCACCGGGGCCAGAAGCGCCGAGACGACGATGTAGTTGGCCGTCGTCGGCAGCCCCATGCCCAGGATCAGCGACAGGAATGCGGTGAGCAGCAGGATCGCCATCAGATTGCCACCCGACAACACCTCCACCACTTCGGCCAGCGCCGAGCCGACGCCGGTCTGCGACACCGCGCCGACGATGATGCCGGCGGTGGCCGTGGCGATGCCGATGCCGATCATGTTGCGGGCGCCGGTGATCAGCCCGTCGATGAGGTCGAAGATGCCGCGGGTGATCTGGAAGCCGTAATCGCCGGTGCCACGGAAGAACGCGGTGATCGGATGCTGGGTGACCAGGATGAAGATCATGAAGGCTGCCGCCCAGAAGGCCGACAGGCCAGGCGACAGGCGGTCGATCATCAGCGCCCAGACGAGGACGACGACCGGCAGGATGAAGTGCAGGCCGGACTTCACCGTCGGGCCGGGCAGCGGCAGCTCGGTGATCGGCTTGTCCGGATCGTCCATCTTCGGCGCCGGATATTTCGCGCCGTACCGCAACAGCCCGACATAGACCGCGATGAGCAGCGCAAAGACCACCCAGCCGGCATTGTCGCCGAACGCCGGGCGGATCCAGCCCATGCCGTAATAGACGCCGAAGGACAGGGCACAGAGGACGAGGATGCCGAAGACGACGCCGACCAGCCATTGCAGCCAGGGCTTCGGCTCATAGGCGCGCGGCAGGCCCTGCATGCCGGCCTTCATGGCCTCCAGATGCACGATGTAGACCAGCGCGATGTAGGAAATGATCGCCGGCAGGAAGGCGTGCTTGACCACGTCGAAATAGGGGATGCCGACATACTCGACCATCAGGAAGGCCGCCGCGCCCATCACCGGCGGCATGATCTGGCCGTTGACCGAGGAAGCGGTCTCCACCGCGCCGGCCTTTTCGGCCGAGAAGCCGACCCGCTTCATGAGCGGAATGGTGAAGGTGCCGGTCGTCACCACATTGGCGATGGACGAGCCGGAGATCAGGCCGGTCATTGCCGAGGAGACCACCGCCGCCTTGGCCGGCCCGCCGCGCATGTGGCCCATCAGCGAGAAGGCGACGTTGATGAAATAGCTGCCGGCACCGGCCTTATCGAGCAGCGAGCCGAACAGCACGAACAGGAAGACGAAGGAGGTGGAGACGCCGAGCGCGATGCCGAAGACGCCCTCGGTGGTGATCCACTGGTGGTTGACCACCTCCGACAGGGAATTGCCCTTGTGGGCGATGATCGTCGGCATGTAGGGGCCGAGGAAGGTGTAGACGAGGAAGACCGTCGCGACGACCATCAGCGCCGGTCCGAGCGCCCGCCGGGTGGCTTCCAGCAGCACCATCAGGCCGACGGTGCCGACCATGAAGTCGGTCATGTTCGGCGCGCCGATGCGCCCTGATATCGAGACATAGGCGAAGAACAGATAGGACGCGGTCCCGGCGCCCACGATCGCCAGCAGCCATTCATGGGGCAGCACGCGGCGTGTCGGCGACGGCAGCAGCGCGGCGACGACCATCGCCAGGGTGATGACGGGGATGTACCAGACCGGCAGGACGCCGGTCGCGCCTTCCAGGAACAGATAGCCGAGGATCAGCGGCACAGCCGCGCCCAGCGCCAGCTGCGGGATCGAGCGCGAGGCCGGGAAGGCGAGAAACGCCAGGAACAGCGCGAAGGCCAGGTGGATCGAGCGCGTTTCGGTGTCGTTGAAGACGCCGAAGCCGACCATGAAGGGGACCGGCGAGGCGATCCACAGCTGGAACAGCGACCAGACCAGGGCGACACCCGAGATCAGATAGGCCACCGGCTTGGCGGGACTGCGCCCGCCGGTGTCGGAGGACGCGACCAGTTCGTTCAGCTGCTCCTGGCGGGAGGTCGCCGATTCGACGTCGACGGTATCGATCGTGCGGGCGCGTTCGTCGTCGAGGCTTTCGGAATGACGTGGGTCTCTGGCCATCGCAGCTGGTCACTCCGCCTGTCTGGGAATGCGAGGATCGTCTTTTGCGGCGCCGCCATGTCCGGTCGGGTCGACGGGATTTCTGCGCTGCTGGGGGCGCCGCCCGGTCGGCGGGCGCCGGGTGCCCGGCCGGCGGATCCGCCGGCCGGGCGAAGATCGGCCTTACAGGAGGCCGGCTTCCTTGAAGTAGCGCTCGGCGCCCGGATGCAGCGGCGCGGAATTGCCGGCCGTGATCATCTCTTCCTTGGTCAGGTTCTCGAAGGCGGGATGCAGNCAGGAGGCCGGCTTCCTTGAAGTAGCGCTCGGCGCCCGGATGCAGCGGCGCGGAATTGCCGGCCGTGATCATCTCTTCCTTGGTCAGGTTCTCGAAGGCGGGATGCAGCTTCTTGAAGCGGTCGAAGTTCTCGAACACCGCCTTGACCACCTGATAGATGGTCTCCTCGTCGACCTGGTCGGACGAGACCATCGTGGCGCGCACGCCGAAGGTCTCGGTGTCCTCCGCATTGCCCTCGTAGAGGCCGCCCGGAATGGTCGCCTTGGAGTAGTAGGGGTTCTCGTCGACCAGCTTGTCGATCTCCGGTCCGGTCACCGGGACCAGCTTGGAGGCGCAGGAGGTCGTGGCTTCCTGGATCGAGCCGTTCGGATGGCCGACGGTGTAGATGATGGCGTCGACCTTGTTGTCGCAGAGCGCCTGCGACTGCTCGGCGGCCTTCAGCTCGGACGCGAGCGAGAAATCGCCCATCGTCCAGCCCTTGCGGTCCATGACGATTTCCATGGTCGCGCGCGAACCGGAACCGGGATTGCCGATGTTGACGCGCTTGCCCTTGAGATCGTCGAAGCTCTCGATGCCGGAATCTTCCCGGGCGACCACGGTGATCGGCTCGGGGTGGATCGAGAACACGGCGCGCTCACCGGGGAACGGATCGCCCTGCCAGGGATCCTGGCCTTCGAGAGCGTTGTACTGCATGTCGGACTGGGCGACGCCCATGGTCTGGTCGCCGGCCTTGATGGCGTTGATGTTGGCGACGGAGGCCCCGGTCGACGGCGCCGTGCAGCGCAGGCCGTTCGTCTCGCTCTCGCGGTTGACCAGCCGGCAGATCGACTGCCCGACGACGTAGTAGACGCCGGTCTGACCGCCGGTGCCGATGGTGATGAATTTTTCCTGTGCGGTTGCCGTGCCCGACGACATGGCCAGGGCGGCAAGCCCGGCTGTGATCCATCCGGTTTTGTTCATGGGAGCTTCCTCTGTTCGTTAGGCCCGAAACTTTATCCTAGGGGACAATTCGATCCGGCCAAGTGTCGATCAGTAAGACCGCTTTCCCGCTTATGTGCAAGTTTGCGTCCCCACGCGGCGGCCTGAACGGCGTCTGCCGCCGCCTGCGGTTGCCGCGGCGTCCGGCCGCCCTCTCTTGGCCTGCAAACTGGGTCGAAGGGGGCTGCATGGGACTGTGGAAAAGCGGACACGGACGGATCGCCAAGGCTGTTCTGGCCGCGGCCGTGACCGGGATCGCAGCCGGCGGACCGACCGTCGCTGCCGCGGCGAACGATGCCGTCCCGCCCATCGTCTTCGTCCATGGCGACAGCGATTCGGCCTCTTTCTGGATGCCGGTCCTGTGGCGCTTCGAGACCAACGGCGTTCCCGCGAGCCACCTGTTTGCCGTCGACATCGACCACCCGGCCGCGCGGCTCGACGACCGGATCGCGCAGGACAACCGTTCGTCGACACAAGATGCCGCCCGCGAAGTGGCGGACGCCGTCGACCAGGCCCTCGCGGCGACCGACGCCGACCAGGTCGCGATCGTCGCCCATTCCCGCGGCTGCCAGACCGCCCGTAATTAGGTGAAGAATTTCGGTGGGGCCGGAAAGGTCGCGTCGATGGTGCTGGCCGGATGCGTCCATCACGGCGTCTATGCGAACCCGCAGGAGCGCATCGGCTCGGAATACAACGGGGCGGGCCTGTTCCTGACGGCGCTGAACACGTCGCCCGAGGTGCCGGAGGGACTTGCGGTCACGGTCCTGCGCTCCGACCGCTTCGATCTCTACGCCCAGCCCGACGGCCGGTTTCTGGGCCGGCCCGAACAGGCGACCGGCGTATCCTACGACGCGCCGGAGCTCGACGGGGCGCAGACCATCATCCTCGAAGGGGCAGACCATCGCGAGACGGCGACCTCGCCGGACGCCTTCATCGCCATGTATTCGGCGCTTGCCGGCACTCCGCCAACCCGGCTCGACATCCAGCCTGAGGAACAGCCACAGGTCTCCGGAGAGATCTCGGGCTTTGCCAACGGCGCGCCGACCAATCTTCCCCTCGCCGGCGCCCGGCTCGACGTCTTCGCCGTCGACCCGCAAACCGGCGAGCGCCGGGGCGACCCGGTGTACAGCCAGACCGTGGGCACCGACGGGCGCTACGGGCCGTTTGCGGCAGGACCCGGACAGCCATACGAATTCGTGATCGCGGCGGACGGCCATCCCCTGACGCGGATCTATCGGTCGCCTTTCCCCCGCTCCACGACGCTCGCCAATCTGCGGCTGTTGCCGCCACCCGCTGTCGCTGTGGCAGGAGAGATCGTCGCCATGATGCGGCCACGCGGCTATTTCGGCATCGACGACAATGCCACCCTCGACGCCGTGCCCATCGCCGGACGGCCGGCGGGAGAGCCGGTACCTTCGGTCTGGCAGGCCGCGATCGCCGTGCCCGGAGACACCGCGCAGTCGGTCGCGGGAGGCTTCGACGGCGAGGTCATCACGGCGCGCACGACGCCGGACGATCCGGACGATGTGGCATGGATCGCGCTGACCGACTGAGCTCCGGCAAGAGCTCCAGCCGCCAGTCCGGCAAAACCGAACAGACCTTGCGGAAACAGCCGGTTCGCGGCTATTTCCAGTCTATGCAACGCGAAGCTTCCGCCACCGTCCCGGTTTCCCATTGATCCTGTCGCGACCGTCCTACACCGAGGCCGAACGGCTCGATGCTCTCCAGGCGTATCGGATCCTCGACACGCCCAGGGAAGAGGAATTCGACGACCTGGCCCGGATCGCCTCCGAGGTCTGCGGGACCCCGATCGCCGTGGTCAATTTCGTCTCCGACACCCGCCAGTTCTTCAAGGCCGAGGTCGGGCTGGGCGTGCGCGAGACCCCGGTCGACATCTCCTTCTGCCGGCACGCACTGCTCGCCGAAGAGATGATGATCGTTCCCGATGCCACGCGGGATCCCCGCTTCGATGGCAATCCGCTCGTCCATGGCGAGCCCTATCTGCGCTTTTACGCAGGCGTGCTGGTGAAATCGGCCGAGGGGCTGCCGCTGGGCACCATGTGCGTCCTCGACCACATGCCCAGGGAACTCGACGACCACCAGATCCGCACGCTCCGTCTCCTCGCCCGGCAGGTTTCCACGCAGCTGGAGCTGCGCCTTTCGCTGCAACAGACGCAGAACGCCCTGAGCCATGTGCGGCGGCTGGAATCCCAGTATCGGCAGATCGTCGACAGCGCGGTGGATTTCAGCATCATCACCACCGATCTCGACGGGACGATCACGTCGTGGAGCCCCGGCGCGCAGAAGATCTTCGGCTGGAGCGAGGCCGAAACGCTGGGCCAGCCCGCCGCCATGGTCTTCACCGCGGCAGATCGCGAATCCGACCTCGCCGGCCGGGAAATGGCGAGCGCGCGCGAGACCGGCTGCCGGATCGGCGAAGGCTGGCACCAGCGCAAGGACGGCACGCGGTTCTGGGCCTCGGGCGAGATCATGCCGCTGCTGGGCGAGGCGGAGACCCGGATCGGCTATCTGAAGATCCTGCGCGACCGGACGCACGAATACCAGGCCGAGGAACAGCGCCGGGAACTGACCCACGAATTGTCGCACCGCATGAAGAACGTCCTGGCGACGGTGCAGTCGATCGTCAGCCAGAGCCTGCGAACGGCAAAATCCCTGGACGCCGGACGCGAGGCGATCTCCAGCCGGGTGCAGGCGCTGGCCAGGGCGCAGGACATCCTCACCCAGACGAGTTGGACCGGCGCCGGCATCCGCCAGGTCGTCGACGAGGCCCTCGCCCCCCACCGCACCGGCCAGGGGCGCATCTCCATCGACGGTCCCGACGTGGTGCTGAGCGCCCAGCAGGTGCTCGGCCTGTCGCTGGCCCTGCACGAACTGGCGACCAATGCGGCCAAATACGGCTCGCTGTCGTCGCCGTCGGGAGAGGTCGAGATACGCTGGGAGGTCGGAACGGGCGATGCCTTCCGCTTCGCCTGGATCGAGAGCAATGGCCCGCTTGTCGGCGAGCCGACGCGGCGCGGCTTCGGCTCGCGGCTGATCGAGCGCATCGTCGGCTCCTATTTCGAGGGCGACGGCCAGCTCGACTTCCCGCCCTCCGGCGTCACCTTCCAGCTGACGGGCACGCTCGGTTGAGCCGGAAGCCGCGTCGTCCCTCGGGCGGTTGGTGAGACGCCAGGACGCGATTGTCCTGCCGCCCAATGCCGGCAATAGTCATGGCATGCGCCCCCAAGGCGCCTGGAGGACGACACGTGACGGCAAGCATGCGGTGGCACGAAGCCAGCGACATATCCTCCGGGACCCCTGGCGCACCCCGCGGCCCGAGCCCTGCGCGCAATCGTCCGCTGCTTGTCCTCGGCCTGTCCCTGGCGCTCGGCCTTGCCGCCACCACCGCCCGGGCCGCCGACTGCAGGGCGCCGGCCGAGCCCGGGATCGACTGGAGCGCCTGCGACCGCAGCAATCTCATGCTGTCGGGCGCCCGGCTGGACGGGGCCCGCCTCGCCGACACGGATTTCAGCCTCACGGACCTGCGCGAGGCGGACCTGTCCGGCGCCGATCTCGAAAAGGCAACACTGGTGCGCGCATCCCTTGCCGGAGCACGGGCCGACGACGCGAGCTTCCGCAAGGTCGAGGGTTACCGGGCCAATTTCTCCGACCTGTCGGCGAAAGACGCCTCCTTCGAGGGCGGCGAATTCCAGCGGGCGAATTTTCGCGGCGCCGATCTGGCCGGCAGCCGCTTCGACAAGGCCGAGCTCGGACGCGTCTATTTCGAAGGCGCCGACCTGACCGGCGCCGGCTTCCGCTACGCCAATCTCGCCCGCGCCCATTTTGCCGGCGTGACACTGGCCGGACAGCCGGATTTCACCGGCGCCTATCTGTATCTGACGCGGCTGGAAGGGGTCGACCTGTCCACCGCGACGGGTCTGGCACAGGCCCAAGTCGCCCTGGCCTGCGGCGACGACGCAACGATCCTGCCCGAGGGGTTGTCCCGCCCGACGGATTGGCCGTGTCCTAAGGAATGAAGGGTACCGTCGCCGAGCGACTCGTCACGACCCTGCCGTTAGGCGAGTTCGAACGCAGGCCGGGCATCGAACCAACGGCCGCAGTCACATCCCCGACGGCTCATTTCAAAGCTGCAGGTAACGAGGCCGGATTTGTCTGAAGTCTGGGAAGAATGGTGGAGCCAAGCGGGATCGAACCGCTGACCTCTACAATGCCATTGTAGCGCTCTCCCAGCTGAGCTATGGCCCCACGCCGCCGGTGGTCCGGCGAATGTTCCGGGCCCGTCTGGTGGTCGGGCCCGCGTCATGTCGGCGGGTCTTAATCAAGCCCGCCGCAGGGGTCAAGCGGTTTTCCGGTGCCGGCCTGCGAAGCCGGTGAAATTTCCCGAACCGCCTGCTTTCCAAGGCCCTGCCGGCTGCGTGGCCGGCAGGGCCGCACCGCGAAGGCGCGATCAGTCGTCGTCGTCGTCGCGGCCGCCGCCGATGATGTCGGAGACGTCGTCGTCGTCGTCATCCTCGTCGTCGGGCAGGTAGGCGGCGTCGTCATCGTCGTCGTTGGAATCCTCGTCGTCGCTGTCGTCGACATCCGGCACGGCCTTTTCGGGCGTGGATTCCTCTTCCTCGACGTCGCTGAGCGACACGGTGTTGTCGGTCTGCTCGACCTCCACCGTGTCGTCCTCCTCCTCCTCTTCCTCGTCGGCCGCCTTCTTGGCGGCCGCAGCCTTGGCCTTGGCCTTTGCGGCGGCGGCCGACGACCGCGACACTTCCACGGTCTCGAAGAAGGACAGCGGATAGGTCTTGCCGGTGAACGGAGAGACGATCGGATCGCGGTTCAGATCGTAGAACTTCTTCCCGGTGTCGGGATCGGTCCGCTTGGTGCCAAGTTCGGGTTTCGCCATTATCGCCTCGTCATGATCGGATCGTCGCTGATGCGTCCAACTGGTTGATCGGGTCCGGGTTGCATGCCGCCGTCCGGGGTCTGTGGATGCGCCGGTCCGGTCCGACCCCTCCCAGACCGGGCTGCGGAGCGCTGCGGCAAGGCCGCCGGCCCGCTGCGAAAACCCCGCTGCGCGGCCGGTCTGCGGCGCTTTCGCGACGTTGTGCCGGTCCGTTGAAAATCGGTTGGTCCCATACGGCGTTGACCGGCCCTTGTCAAAGCCCGTTTCGGGCGACAGAAAGGGCCGCCGTCCCGGGCGCCGAATTCGACCCCGGCGAGCGGGGCGACAGGGCGGCCGATGCACCGCCGCGATGCCCGCCGGCCGGGCCGAACCGCCAGCCGCGCCACGACGCCAGGTCCCGCACGCGGGCCATCAGGAACCGGGAACACGACAGCATGCATGGAAGCGCAGCCACCCCTCGGCCGATCGCCGCCCGACATTCGACCGCGCTGACCGGCACGGTCCGGGTTCCCGGCGACAAGTCGATCTCGCACCGCGCCTTCCTGTTCGGCGGCATCGCCGCCGGCACGACCCGCGTCACCGGCCTGCTCGAAGGCGAGGACGTCATCGCGACGGGGAACGCCATGCGGGCCATGGGCGCGCAGATCCGCAAGGACGGCGAGACCTGGGTCGTCGAGGGTGTCGGCAATGGCTGCCTGCTGGAGCCCGAGAGCATCATCGACTTCGGCAATGCCGGGACCGGGGTCCGCCTGACCATGGGCCTCGTCGGCTCCTATGATTTCGGCGCTACCTTCGTGGGCGACGCCTCCCTGTCCAAGCGCCCCATGGGCCGCGTCCTCGATCCCCTGCGGCTGATGGGCACCCAGGTGGTGGCGCGCTCGGGCGACCGGCTGCCGCTGTCGCTGCACGGGCCGCGCGTGGCCGCGCCGATCGAATACCGCGTCCCCATGGCCTCGGCACAGGTGAAGTCGGCCGTGCTTCTCGCCGCCCTCAACGCGCCGGGCATCACCACCGTCATCGAGCCGGTGATGACCCGCGACCATACCGAAAAGATGCTGCAGGGGTTCGGCGCGGCGCTGGAGGTGGAGACCGACGCGAAGGGCGTGCGCCATATCCGGCTCGAAGGCCAGGGCACGCTGACGGGCGTCGCCGACTTCACCGTGCCGGGTGATCCGTCCTCTGCGGGCTTCCCGGTGGTGGCGGCGCTGATCGTGCCGGGTTCGGACGTGACCATCGAGAACGTCCTGATGAACCCGACCCGCAGCGGCCTCGTGGAGACGCTGATCGAGATGGGCGCGTCGATCGAGATCGTGAACCGGCGTGTCGCCGGCGGCGAGGACGTGGCAGACCTGCGCGTCCGCCACTCCCGGCTGACCGCCGTCGAGGTGCCGGCCGAGCGTGCGCCGTCGATGATCGACGAATATCCGGTGCTCGCCATGGCGGCGGCGTTCGCAGACGGCACCACCGTGATGCGCGGGCTAGACGAACTGCGCGTCAAGGAGAGCGACCGCCTCGCCGCGGTGGCGGCCGGGCTGGCGGCCAACGGCGTCGCCCACGAGGAAGGCGCCGACTGGCTGACGGTGACCGGCCATCCCGAGGGCCGCGGGCCGGATGGCCCCTATGGCGGCGGCACGGTGGCGACCCATCTGGACCATCGCATCGCCATGAGCTTCCTGGTGCTGGGCATGGCCTGCGAGCGCGCCGTGACCGTCGACGACGGGCGGATGATCGCGACCAGCTTCCCGGAATTCCAGGCGATGATGCGCGGGCTCGGCGCCGACCTGTCCGGCGGAGCATGACGTGACGGCGGTCCTGGCGCTCCTGTTCTTCTCGCCGCTGGCCTTCATCTACGGACGCTACCGGGCCCGGCAGCTGCGCGCCCGGCCGGGGACCCTCGCGGAACGGCTGGTGTCGCTCGTCCCGGCTCCCCTGCTGCTGGCCGGCTGCGCCGCCCTCGCCATCGTCCACGCCAACGCGCCGCTGGGCACGGGCGATGACGTGCTGGCCACCGGCAACGGCGTCATCGACTTCGTGCTGCGCATCGCCCGCTGGATCGGCGAACTGGAGCTGATCCTGTTCATGGTCGCGATCCCCTATCTGCTCGGCGCCGCCATCGCGGCCCTCCTTCTCGTCCTCGACGCGCGCGGCGTGGCCCGGCTCGCCGCCCCGGCCCCGGACGCGTCCGCCAATACGGATTCCGCCCCATGACAACGGCGCTCACCATCGCGATCGACGGCCCGGCCGCGGCCGGCAAGGGCACCCTGGCCAAGCGCGTCGCGGCGCATTACGGGCTGCCCTATCTGGACACCGGGCTGCTCTACCGGGCCGTGGGAAAGCTGGCCTTCGACCAGGGCGTCGACCTCGACGACGCGGCCGCGACCGGCGCGATCGCCGCCCGGCTCGACACCAGCCACCTCGACGACGGCACGCTGCGCGGCCGCGAGGCCGGCGAACTCGCCTCGCGCGTCGCCGTGCACGGCCCGGTCCGCTCGGCCCTGACCGAATTCCAGCGCGACTTCGCCGCGCGGCCCGACGGCGCGGTGCTCGACGGGCGCGACATCGGCACGGTGATCTGCCCCGCGGCCCGGGTGAAGATCTTCGTCACCGCCTCGGCCGAGGTGCGGGCGCGCCGACGCACGGAGGAACTCGCCGCCAAGGGCCGCGACGTGGATTACGAGCGCATCCTGGCCGAGGTGCGCGAGCGCGATGAACGCGATGCCGGGCGAACCATCGCGCCGCTGCGGCCCGCGCCCGATGCGCACTTGCTGGATACCAGCGAATTGGGTATAGAAGCGGCGTTCCAGGCGGCCTGCGCGGTCATCGATCGCGCTCTGGCCTGACGGAACGGAGTTTTCGGGGCGGGTTCAGGACTGGACCGCGCCCCTTTTCGGCTATCGGCCTGCGGTCACCCGCGGACCCGGCCCAAGGCTTCGATATCACCTGTCCGGCCGCGGTCCCGCGCGCCGCACGAATGCCGACCCGCCCCATGGCGGTCGACCTTCGGGCCCCTCCCCGCCGTCAATGCCGGGATGGGCCGGACCGCGACACCGGACGATTGCAACGTCTGACCCGGGGCCTCGCCCCACGGCGCGCTGCTCTCTCGACGATACCGGGAGAGTCCCCAAGGAGTAGGAATGTCTAACGTATCCCCGCGCGAAGATTTCGCCACGCTGCTCGAAGCCTCGTTCCATGAACAGGACGTCGCCGAAGGCATGGTCGTCAAGGGCACCGTCGTCGCGATCGAGAAAGACATGGCCGTCATCGACGCCGGCCTGAAGGTCGAGGGCCGCGTCGCCCTCAAGGAATTCGGCCCCAAGGGCACCGACGGCGACCTCAAGATCGGCGACGTCGTCGAGATCTATGTCGAGCGCATCGAGAACGCCCTCGGCGAAGCCGTCCTGTCGCGCGACAAGGCGCGCCGCGAGGAGAGCTGGGTTCGCCTCGAGGAGAAGTTCAACAACAACGAGAAGGTCGAAGGCCAGATCTTCAACCAGGTCAAGGGCGGCTTCACGGTCGACCTCGACGGGGCCGTGGCCTTCCTGCCGCGTTCGCAGGTCGACATCCGTCCGATCCGCGACGTCGGCCCGCTGATGAACACCCCGCAGCCGTTCCAGATCCTGAAGATGGACAAGCGCCGCGGCAACATCGTCGTGTCGCGCCGGACCGTGCTCGAGGAGAGCCGTGCGGAGCAGCGTTCGGAGATCGTCCAGAACCTCGAAGAGGGCCAGACGGTCGACGGCATCGTCAAGAACATCACCGACTACGGCGCCTTCGTCGACCTCGGTGGCATCGACGGCCTGCTGCACGTGACCGACATGGCATGGCGCCGCGTCAACCATCCGACCGAGATCCTGCAGATCGGCCAGACGGTGAAGGTCCAGATTATCCGCATCAACCAGGAGACGCATCGCATCTCGCTGGGCATGAAGCAGCTCGAGGCGGATCCCTGGGACGGCATCGGCGTCAAGTACCCGATGGGCGTCAAGGTCACCGGCCGCGTCACGAACATCACCGACTACGGTGCGTTCGTCGAGCTGGAGCCGGGCATCGAAGGCCTCATCCACGTCTCCGAGATGTCCTGGACCAAGAAGAACGTCCATCCGGGCAAGATCCTCTCCACTTCCCAGGAAGTCGAGGTGGTCGTTCTCGAGGTCGACCCGAACAAGCGCCGCATCTCGCTTGGCCTGAAGCAGACGCTCGCCAATCCGTGGGAGAGCTTCCGCGACCAGTTCCCGATCGGCACGATCGTCGAGGGCGAGGTCAAGAACAAGACCGAGTTCGGCCTGTTTATCGGCCTGGAAGGCGACGTGGACGGCATGGTCCACCTGTCGGATCTCGACTGGAACCGTCCGGGCGAGCAGGTCATCGAGGAGTTCAACAAGGGCGACCTCGTCAAGGCCCAGGTGCTCGACGTCGACATCGACAAGGAGCGCATCTCGCTCGGCATGAAGCAGGTCGGCGGCGATCCGTTCGTCGAGGCGGCGGAAGCCGGTGACGTGCGCCGCGGCGCCGTGGTCACCTGCGAGGTCACGGAAGTGAAGGATGGCGGCCTGGAAGTGAAGATCGTCGATACCGATCTGACCTCCTTCATCCGTCGTTCGGACATCGCCCGCGATCGCGACGAGCAGCGCCCCGAGCGTTACTCGGTCGGCCAGAAGATCGACGCACGCGTCACGCAGTTCGACAAGAAGGCGCGCCGCGTCGGCGTGTCGATCAAGGCGCTGCAGATCGCCGAAGAGAAGGAAGCCGTCGCGCAGTTCGGTTCGTCCGACTCCGGCGCCTCGCTCGGCGACATCCTCGGCGCGGCCCTGAAGGGACGCGGCGACGAAGAATAGGCCCCAGGGTCTTCGCATTGCGCGCCGCATCTGGTGGCGCGCAATGTTTCACGTGAATCAACAAGGCCCGCGGCGAGACATCGCCGCGGGCCTTTTCCTGTCCGACTTCTTCCAGGAGAGCGCAGCGCCATGCAGCTTCCCGACGGCTTCACCGCCATCCCGCCCGGCAAGATCGCCGCCATCGCCACGATCCTCGAGATGACCGCGCCGCCGGCCGACCGCGAACCGCTATCCGGCGAGGCGAACTGGCGCTTCGAGCGCGTCGCCGCGCCGGACCCGGCCTGGTACGAAGCGCTCTATCGCCGCGTCGGCGGCAATCACCTCTGGTATTCGCGGCTGGCAATGCCGGGCGACGATCTGGCCGCCACGATCCGGCATCCGGACCTGGCGATCCACGCGCTGACTGTCGACGGGTCCCCGGAAGGACTGGTGGAGCTGGATTTCCGCGAAGAAGGTGCTTGCGAACTCGTGTTCTTCGGCGTCACCGAGACGCTGATCGGCACGCGCGCCGCCCGCTTCATGATGGGCCGCGCCATCGCCGCGGCCTTCGCCCGGCCGATCCAGCGCCTGTGGCTGCACACCAACACGATGGATCACCCCAGGGCGATGGCCTTCTACCGGCGCTCGGGCTTCACACCGGTGCGCCAAATGGTGGAGATCGCCGACGATCCGCGCCTGACCGGGCTGTTTGCCCCCGACGCGGCGCCGCATCTCCCGATTTTCGCCAAGGGCTGAGCCGCGCGCCGCGCGTCTGCCGCCCGGACAATTCAGGTTGATCCGCCGGCGCGCCCGCAGTCGGCCACGCCGGCAAAGCCGCTCGGATAACGCCGTCCGGCGTTCCCCACGCCCTCACTCGGCCTCGTCGAGGCTTTCCAGGACGACGTTGTCGTTGGTGTAGATGCAGATCTCGCTTGCGATCTTCATGGCGCGGCGGGCAATCTCCTCCGCGTCGAAATCCGTGTCGGCCAGCGCCCGCGCGGCGGCCAGGGCGTAATTGCCGCCCGAGCCGATGGCGATGACGCCGTACTCGGGCTCCAGCACGTCGCCATTGCCGGTCAGGGTCAGCGTCACCTGGCGGTCGGCGACGATCATCATCGCCTCCAGCCGGCGCAGATAGCGGTCGGTGCGCCAGTCCTTGGCAAGCTCGACGCAGGCCCGCATCAGCTGGTCCGGATACTGCTCCAGCTTGGCTTCCAGCCGCTCCAGCAGCGTGAAGGCGTCGGCGGTCGCGCCGGCGAACCCGGCGATGACATTGCCCGACTTGCCGATCCGGCGAACCTTGCGGGCATTGCCCTTCATCACCGTATTGCCGAGCGACACCTGGCCGTCGCCGGCGATCACCACCTTGCCGCCCTTGCGCACGGTGACGATGGTGGTGCCGTAGATGGTGGCCGGGTCGTGGTTCTCTATGCTCATTCCGCTGTCCTTTTCATCCGGCTGGTCGCTGCGCTATCCAAAGCCGCAACGACCGCCGATCCGCGTCCCATGTGGGCCTTCGGGGCCGGCTTGCCAAGGAAGCGGCGCCGAGGTGGCATATGCCATGGGGCGGTGGTAAGAGCGCCGGGACAATCCCCCGCGAAGGTGAGAGCGATGGGCCAGACATCCGGGCGGCGCGATGCCGTCGTCGAGAGACAGACCAACGAGACCGCGATCCGCGTGCGTGTCGACCTCGACGGCAGCGGCCGTTCGACCATCGACACCGGCGTCGGCTTCTTCGACCACATGCTCGAACAGCTGTCGCGCCATTCGCTGATCGACATGGACATCTCGGCCAAGGGCGACCGGCACATCGACGACCACCACACGGTCGAGGACACCGGCATCGCGCTCGGCCAGGCGATCCGGCAGGCGCTGGGCGAGCGCCGCGGCATTCGCCGCTACGCCTCGCTCGACCTGGCCATGGACGAATGCCTGACGCGCGCGGCCATCGACGTGTCGGGCCGGCCGTTCCTGGTGTTCCGGGCGGAGTTTGCACGCCACAAGATCGGCAGCTTCGACACCGAGCTGGTTCAGGAGTTCTTCCAGGCCCTGGCGCAGAATGCCGGCGTCACGCTGCATCTGACCAATCTCTACGGCAGCAATTCCCACCACGTCGCCGAGACCTGCTTCAAGGCGGTGGCCCGGGTGCTGGGCGACGCCGTGGCGATCGATCCGCGCCAGGCCGATCTGGTGCCGTCCACCAAGGGCACGCTGGCGTGACCCGGCAGCCGGCGGGACCGCCATGGGCCTGAAGCGCTTCATCGTCTTCGAGCCGCAGGGCACGGCCGGCGAAGGCCGCTCCGATCGCGCGGTCTTCGTGCGCGACAGCTTCTCCTTCTGGGCGTTCCTCTTCACCGTCCTGTGGCTGTGGCGATACCGGCTCTGGCTGGAGGGATTGGCGACGCTCGCCGTCCTGATCGCCATCAGCCTCTGGGGCGACGCCGCCGGGCAGCCATTCGCCGCCAGCCTCCTGCAGCTTCTCGTCGGCATCCTCGTCGCGCTGGAAGGCCCGAGCCTTCGGGCCTGGCGCTACCGCCGCAAGGGCTGGCGGGAAAGCGCCACTTTCCTGGCGGGTGATCGCGCCGAGGCCGAGCCTGCCTATTACGCCGCAGATGCGCGGCCGGCTGAGACCCCAGAACGGGGCGTTTCCGCGCCGGCAGCCGGATCGCTCGCCCGCCGGCGCGGAACCTCGACCCGCAGCGCCGGGTTCTTCGGTGCCATGGAGCAACGATAGACACATGCAGACCGTCGCCATCGTCGATTACGGCTCGGGCAACCTGCGCTCGGCCACCAAGGCCTTCGAGCGCGCCGTCCGCGAAAGCGGCACCGATGCGGCGATCGTCCTCACCGACGATCCCGAGATCGTGCGCGGCGCCGACCGCATCGTGCTGCCGGGCGTCGGCGCCTATGCCGACTGCCGCGCCGGACTGGACGCCGTGCCGGGCATGACTGCGGCATTGCGCGAGGCGGTGGAGGAGAAGGCACGCCCCTTCCTCGGCATCTGCGTCGGCATGCAGCTCATGTCCTCCTACGGCCGCGAAAAGACCGTCACCGAAGGTCTCGGCTGGATCCCCGGCGACGTGGTGCGGATCGAACCGTCTGACCCGAGCCTGAAGGTGCCGCAGATCGGCTGGAACACCATCCGCCTGAACCGCGACCATGCCCTGCTCGCCGGGATCGCGACCGGCGAGACCGGCCTGCACGCCTATTTCGTGCATTCCTATCATCTCGTCGCGACCAACCCGGCCGACGTCGTCGCCTCGGCCGATTACGGCGGCCCGGTCACGGCGATCGTCGCCAGCGGCAATAAGGCCGGCACCCAGTTCCACCCGGAAAAGAGCCAGACGCTGGGGCTCGGTCTGATCGCCAACTTCCTGAAATGGAAGCCGTGACCGCCTGATCGGCAGCCCCGACATGATCCATGTCAAGACGGCAACGCTGCGGGCGCTGTATCGCAGGGGAGGATCCACTCCTGACGCCGAGGCTAGCCATGTCGACCCGTTTTCGAATCGCGCTGCTGCTCTACGGCATGACCAACGCCGTGATCTTTGGCGCCGGCATCATCCTGGTGCTGAGCTTCCCGGAAATTTCCGAGGCCTGGCCCTACATCATCCCGGTCGTGGTGGTGGCGAGCTTCGTGATCGCCGCGCCGATCGCATGGCTCATCGCGCCGCGCCTGCGCGCCCGTAAACAGCGCGATCGGTAGCGCCGCTTCGTTCACGTCAGGGCTTGCCGGACGGGTCGCCAGGGTGGAAGAAGCGGTCTACCCGACCCTTCTGCGAGATCCCATGCCCATTCTCTTTCCCGCCATCGACCTCAAGGACGGTGCGTGCGTGCGCCTGAAGCTCGGCCTGATGGACCAGGCGACGGTCTACAACGCCGAGCCGGCCGCCCAGGCCCGCGAATTTCGCGACGCCGGCTTCGACCATCTGCATGTCGTCGACCTGAACGGCGCCTTCGCCGGCCGGGCGGTCAACGACGCGGTGGTCGACGCCATCCTCGCCGCGGTCGGTTCGCAGATGAAGGTGCAGCTGGGCGGCGGCATCCGCACCATGGACGACATCGAGCGCTGGCTGGGCAAGGGCCTGGCGCGGGTGATCCTGGGCACCGTCGCCGTCCGCGATCCGGACCTCGTCCGCGCCGCCGCGAAACGCTTCCCCGGCCAGATCGCCGTCGGCATCGACGCCAAGGGCGGCAAGGTGGCGGTCGAGGGCTGGGCCGAAACCTCCGAGCTCACGGTGGTCGCGCTGGCCCGGCAGTTCGAGGACGCCGGCGTGGCGGCGGTCATCTACACCGATGTCGATCGCGACGGCATCCTGACCGGCATCAACTGGGAGGCCACCATCGATCTGGCCGAGCAGGTCTCGATCCCGGTGATTGCTTCGGGCGGTCTCGCCTCGCTGGCCGACGTGGTGCGCCTGACCATGCCCGACGCCCGGCGCCTCGAGGGCGCCATCTCCGGCCGGGCCCTCTATGACGGCCGCATCGACCCCCGGGAAGCACTCGACGTCCTAGCCGCCGCCCGCTGAGACGCTGGCATCGCCCGACGACCGGTCTTCATGGCCGCGCGTTTCGCGGCTATGTTGGGCTCATGAACATCCATGCGAGCGCCATCCGAACGGCCGACGATTTCCTGCGCTGGAACGAAGGGCGCGAGGGGAAGCGCGAATTCGTGGAAGGGACGATCGTCGAGATGATGGTCGACGTCTCGCGCAACCACGCCAAGCTCGCCGGACGGCTCACCGCGACCCTGGTCGGCCTCCTGGACGACGGACGATACGACATCGGATCGGCCGGCTTCGCCGTGCGCACCCCGGCCGGCATTCGCTATCCCGACGTCTTCGTCGATCGCGCCGGTGGCAGCGGCCAGGATCTTTCCGCGCGTGAACCGGTGTTCCTGGCGGAAATCCTGTCGCCGGCCTCGCTGGCGGTCGATTTCGGCGAGAAGGCCGAGGAGTACACGGCCCTGCCTTCGCTGGCCACTATCTCGTCCTGTCCCAGGACGAGGCCCGCGTCTGGCTGTGGAGCCGGGGCGATGACGGCGCCTTCCGGCGGCCCGAGATGATTGCCGGCGGCGACGAGAGCGTGGCCCTTCGCGGGCTGGGAATCACGCTGGCCCTTGCCCACCTCTATCGCGGCATCGCATAAGGCGGCACATTCGCCGTTCTTCCCAATCCGGACATTGCCCGTGCCGTCCCGATCCGTCCCGTCCTGCCCTACCGACAGCAAGGCCCCCCGCCCATGACCTTGAAGGCACGCATCATTCCCTGCCTCGACGTCAAGGACGGCCGGGTGGTCAAGGGCGTGAATTTCGAGGGTCTGGTCGATGCCGGCGATCCGGTGGAAGCTGCGCGCGCCTATGACAGCGCCGGCGCGGACGAGCTCTGCTTTCTCGACATCACTGCCTCGTCCGACGAGCGCGACACGATCTTCGATGTGGTGGCGCGCACGGCCGAGCAGTGCTTCATGCCCGTGACCGTCGGCGGTGGCGTGCGCACCGTTGGCGACGTGCGCAAGCTGCTCCTGGCGGGCGCCGACAAGGTGTCGATCAACACCGCCGCGGTGAAGCGGCCGGAATTCGTGGCCGAGGCCGCCGACAAGTTCGGCGACCAGTGCATCGTCGTGGCCATCGACGCCCGTCGCGTGGCCGAGGATGGCGCCTCGCCGCGCTGGGAGATCTTCACCCATGGCGGGCGCACCGCGACCGGCATCGATGCCGTGGACTTCGCCCGGCGCGTCGTTTCGCTCGGCGCCGGCGAGATCCTGCTGACCTCCATGGACAGGGACGGCACCAAGTCCGGCTTCGACATCGAGCTGACCCGGGCGGTCGCCGACGCGGTCCATGTGCCGGTGATCGCGTCCGGCGGCGTCGGCACGCTCGACCATCTCGTCGCGGGCGTGCGCGACGGCCACGCGACGGCCGTTCTCGCCGCCTCGATTTTTCACTTCGGCACTTATACGATCGGGCAAGCCAAGGCCCATATGGCCGCCGCCGGCATCCCGATGCGGCTCGACCCGCCGGACTGACCGAAGCTTCGGCGGAATCGCATCGCGCGACGCCGGCTTACGAAAGGGCATCATGACCGATTTCACGCTTGCCGATCTGGAGACCATCGTCGCCGCGCGCGCCGGTTCAAACGATGCGGGCTCCTATACGGCTTCGCTGGCCGCCAGGGGCATGGCGCATGTGGCCAAGAAGCTCGGCGAGGAAGCGACCGAGACCGTGATTGCCGCCGTCTCGCAGGACGACGAGCGGCTGACCAGCGAGACCGCCGACCTTCTCTACCATCTTCTCGTGACACTGCATCTGCGTCACATCCCGGTTTCGGCCGTGATGGCCGAGCTCGGCCGGCGCACGACCCAGACCGGGCTCCAGGAAAAGGCGGGGCGGCCCGACATTTCCACCGGATGATGGACCAGCTCGCCCCATCGCGTTTCTCCCCCTACCGGATCTTCTCGTCGGCCGAATGGGCGAAGTTTCGTGCGGATACGCCGCTGACGCTGACAGCCGACGAGGTGCGGCGGTTGCGCTCGATCGGCGATCCGGTGGATCTGGACGAGGTGGCGCGGATCTATCTCGCCGTCTCGCGCCTGCTCTATGCCCATGTGGAGGCCTCGCAGCTGCTGTTCGGGCAGCGCCAGAGCTTCCTGGCCGAGGCTTCCGGCCAGAAGACGCCGTTCATCATCGGGATCGCCGGCTCGGTCGCCGTGGGCAAGTCGACCACGGCGCGCGTCCTGAAGGAATTGCTGGCGCGCTGGCCGACCTCGCCCAAGGTCGATCTGATCACAACCGACGGCTTTCTCTATCCCAACGCCGTGCTGCAGGCCGAAGGGCTGATGCAGCGCAAGGGTTTCCCGGAAAGCTACGACATCGGCGCGATCCTGCGCTTCCTGTCGGAGATCAAGGCCGGCGTGCCGCGGGTCGAGGCCCCTGTCTATTCGCATTTCTATTACGACGTCGTGCCGGGCGAGAAGGTCACGATCGACCGGCCGGACATCCTGATCTTCGAGGGCCTCAACGTCCTGCAGGTGCGCGACATGCCGGCGGACGGCACGGCGGTGCCCTTCGTCTCGGACTTCTTCGACCATTCGATCTACATCGACGCCCACGAGGTCGACATCAGGCGCTGGTACATCGAGCGCTTCATGCGGCTGCGCGAGACCGCCTTCCGCGAGACCGGCTCGTTCTTCCACCGCTATTCGCTGATCTCGCCCGAAGAGGCGCTGACCATCGCCCAGGGCCTGTGGTCGAACATCAACGAGATCAACCTGCACGCCAACATCCTGCCCACCCGGCCACGCGCCGACCTGATCCTGCGCAAGGGCCCGGACCACCTCATCGAACAGGTGGCGTTGCGCAAGCTATAGGCGCCGAGCGCGCCAGCCGGACGGGCCGGCTCAGGCCGGCGTGACCCGGCGCAGGGTCAGGCTGATCCGGCCGCCCTTCTTCAGGAGCGTCGAGGTCGCCGGATAGATCCGGTCGACGCCGTGATAGGCGAGGCGCCCCTCGCCGCCCAGCACGACGACATCGCCGGAATGCAGCCTGAGCGAGGTCGTGCGGCCGCCGCGCGTGGTTTCGCCGACGCGGAAGAGGCAGTCGTCGCCGAGCGAAATCGAGACGACCGGTGCCGACAGATCCGTTTCGTCGCGGTCCTGGTGCAGGCCCATCTTGGCGGTGTCCTCGTAGAAATTGACGAGGCAGGCCTGTGGCGGATGGTCGAAGGCGGCCAGTTCCTCCCAGATGTCCAGGAGCTTGGGCGGGATCGCCGGCCAGGGCTTGCCGATGACCGGATGCGCCGGCTGGTAGCGATAGCCGGCCCGGTCCGTCACCCAGCCGAGTTCGCCGCAATTGGTCATGCGCACCGACAGGGGCTTGCCGGTGCGCGGCATCTGCGGCCGGTAGAGCGGCGCCGCGGCCACCACCTCGCGCATCACATCGACGAGCGCGACCCGTTCGTCGCAGGAGAGATGGCCGGGAATATGCCGGATCCCTTTGGGCAGGACGTTCATACGCCAAGATCTAGGCCCTGGACGGGGATTCCCAGCTCCGCGCTCCAGGTTTCTTGATGATATTGCTTCGTATCATCTCGCCATGACAGGAAGCATCGAGACACCTTGGCCGCAGTCTTCGCCGAACCCACATCCGGCAACATCGCCTGGCGCGACATCGAGGCGATGCTAACTGCAATGGGCGCTGAGATCACGGAAGGCTAGAGCGTCGGGCGATTAATCTGCAACGCAGCCTGCAGCTTTGAAATAATTCCAGCATTCGTCGGATGTGAAGAGGGCGCAGATATCGCCGACAGCGCGCCAGAGATCATCC
>NZ_JAZHLI010000051.1:0-31393 GCF_036549475.1 Aurantimonas sp. A2-1-M11
CTTCGTCGCCGAGCACAACCAAAACCCGAAGCCCTTCGTCTGGCGCGCCGATCCAGACGCCATCATCGCTGCACGAAGCCGAGGGTTCCAAACGTTGGAGTCAATCCACTAGCGGCAACGACCGTTTTCGTGTGAAAGCTGGTAGAAACTGTTCGCAAAAGGGCCGAAGCAAGCCGCCGAATGTGCCTATTCGGTCGTCGTCTTCGGCCCGCAGTGACGCACCCGGACGACCTTGCCGACGGCGGCAAGGCCGGGCCAGCGATGGTCGGCCTGCAGCCAGTCGATATCGGTCGAGACTGTGGCCGTGCGGGTTTCGATGCGGCCGTGGTCGGCATCGACGGTGCGCGCCTCCGCCTCCGCCTCGCGCGCCGGATCATCGAGAAAGGTGACAACACCATCGTGCAACCTGCCCTGATTGCCCTTCAACGCCAGCACATAGTCGCCGCCCTGATCGACGATCTGTTTGGCGATCGCACGCTGGCAGTTCAGCGCATCGGCCGTCACGATGGTGCCCTTCAGCGACAGCATCGCCAAGAGCTTTGGCACCGAGGTGATCTCGTTCGACTTGGCGTCGGGGGCGATCTGCACGAGCACCAGACGCTGCTCGCAGCCTAGGAGCTGACCATTTGCAGTGGCTGACTTGCCGCTGGCGCGGTCGAAGGAGCCCTTCCCAGCCGACGACGAATTTTTCCACGGCATCCTCCCAAGAGCAGAAATCTGCCGTCCAGGCGAAGTATCCATCGCAACCGCAAACGCAAGTGACCATTAGAATACAGAAATTGCCAAACGCGATTCCCCTGTGCCCGCCGGCGGTGTGGTCATGCGAAGTTCTCCCCTACATCGTCGCATTGAGTGCGCGCGGAAATGCGCTGGTCGATCAGGAGCACGTCCCCGAAGCGGGCCGTCACGAGGATCACCAGCGGCCGCGCGTCGATCGTCTCGACGGCGTCCAGGGTCGCCGCATCGCGAAGGTCGAGCGAGGCGAGTTCAGCCCGCGGTTCGGCCGCGATGATCACGCGCATGGCATCGAGGATGACCGCCGGTTCGCTCGCGCCGGCCCTCAGCAGGGCCTCGCCCCGGTCGAGCGCGCGCGCCAGCACGGTGGCGGCGTTGCGGTCGTCCGGCGACAGCCGGACATTGCGCGACGATAGGGCCAGGCCGTCGGCCTCGCGCACGGTCGGCACGCCCACGATGGCGATGGGCGAGGACAGGTCGGCGACCATGCGCCGGATCACGGTGAGCTGCTGGTAGTCCTTCTCGCCGAAATAGGCACGGTCGGGCTGGACGATGTTGAACAGCTTGGTGACCACCGTCGCGACGCCGCGAAAATGGCCCGGGCGCGCCGCGCCGATCAGGATCTGGCCGAGCGGCGCGAGGTCGACGGAGGTCTGCAGCGGCTGCGGATACATCTCCGCCACCGTCGGCGCGAAGACATGGGCCACGGCGAAGGCGTCCAGCTGCGCCAGGTCGCGCTCCAGGTCGCGCGGATAGGCGTCGAGATCCTCGTTCGGCCCGAACTGGGTCGGGTTCACGAAGATCGTCACCACCACCACGTCGTTCTCGCCGCTCGCCCGCTCGACCAGCTTCATGTGGCCCGCATGGAGGTAGCCCATGGTGGGCACCACGCCTACGCTCTCGCCCCTGGCGCGGCATTCCGCCAGCGCCGCGCGCAACGTCCCGATCTGCGTATGTACCTGCAAGCCTTCCTCCCCGGCGTCCGGTCCGGGTTTCTATCGCCTGCGCCCCGCCAGTGAAAGGCCGTGCGGCTGCGCGGCAGCGTCGTATCGGCGCGATCGATCACCAGGCGTGATCGCTGCGATCACCGAAACGCGGTTTGTCCCGCGGGTCGCCGGGGGTACACCTGATCGCATCCCAATCGCGGAGAGGGTCAGATGAGCGCGACAACGACGACGGCCGAAGCCGACAGGACGCCATGGCTGGCCATTGCCGCAGGCTGCCTGATCGCGCTGCTGACCTTCGGTCCGCGCTCGGCCATCGGCTTCTTCCAGATCCCGATGCTCACCGACAATGGCTGGAGCCGCGAGGATTTCGCCATCGCGATCGCCATCCAGAACCTGTTCTGGGGCGCCGGACAGCCGTTGTTCGGCGCCATTGCCGACCGCTTCGGCACCGCTAAGGTGCTGGTGCTCTCCGGCTTCCTCTACGCGACGGGACTGGCGATCACCGCCGTCGCGCCGACGCCGCTCTGGCTGACCATCGGCTCGGGCATCCTCGTCGGGCTGGGCGTCGCTGCCGGCTCCTTCGGCATCGTGCTGGCAGCCTTCGCGCGGCGCGTCTCGGCCGAGCAGCGCTCCTTCGTCTTCGGCCTCGGCACCGCCGCCGGCTCTGCCGGCATGTTCGTCTTCGCGCCGTTGAGCCAGGGGCTGATCGACCGCTTCGGCTGGTCGGATTCGCTCCTCATCCTGTCGGCGACGATGCTGCTGGTGCCGCTCTTCGCCTTCGCGCTGCGCGGCAACAGCCGCACCACGCGCCGCCATTCCAGCATGGTCGCGGAAATCGAGCAGACCATGGGCGCGGCCCTGCGCGAGGCCTTCGCCACGAAGAGCTACGTGCTGCTGACCACCGGCTTCTTTGTCTGCGGCTTCCAGGTGGCCTTCATCACCGCGCATTTTCCCGCCTATCTCGCCGACGAGGCCATCGCCCCGGTCTGGGCGGTGACGGCCCTGGCGCTGATCGGCTTCTTCAACATCATCGGCTCGATCGCCTCCGGCCTGATCGGCCAGCGCTATTCCAAGCCGCATTTCCTCGCGCTGATCTATGTCGGGCGGTCGATCGCGGCGACGGTGTTCCTGCTGACGCCGATCACGCCGCTGACGGTGATCGTGTTCTCCACCGTCATGGGTCTGTTGTGGCTGTCCACCGTGCCGCCGACCAATGCCCTCGTCGCCATCATGTTCGGCACGCGCTATCTCGGCCTCCTGGGCGGGCTCGTCTTCCTGTCGCACCAGATCGGGTCGT
This sequence comes from Aurantimonas sp. A2-1-M11, assembly GCF_036549475.1. NCBI lineage: Bacteria > Pseudomonadati > Pseudomonadota > Alphaproteobacteria > Hyphomicrobiales > Aurantimonadaceae > Aurantimonas > Aurantimonas sp. A2-1-M11. The sequence continues at coordinate 2,980 of NZ_JAZHLI010000051.1, forward strand.
TCCTGGGCGTCTGGCTCGGCGGCTATCTCTACGCGCTGGTCGGCTCCTACGACCCGGTCTGGTGGCTGGGGGTGGCGCTCGGCCTCGTCGCGGCCCTGGTCCACTGGCCGATCCGCGAGGCGCCGGTCCTGCGCGAGCCGGTCCCGGCCTGACGCCAACAGGAATGATCAGGCCGACACGCCGGCCTTGCGCAGGGCGGACAGGAAGCCGGCGCGCGAATCCGGCTCGGGCAGGCCGCGCGGCTCGAAGACATGGCGCGCCAGGAAATAACCGGTCATGCGATAACCCGCCGCCAGCGAATCCGCGTCGCTGGCAATCTGCCGGTCGGCGAGGAAGGCCGGAAGCGCCAGCAGCTTGTCGTGCCACGGCGCGCCGGCCTCGCGGCTGACGGCGCGGCCGGTGCGCGGCGAGACATAGACGAGGTCGTCGCGCTGACCGGTCGCCGCGCAGCGCTCCAGGTCGAGGCCGAAGCCCAGTTCCTCCAGGAGCGCGATCTCGAAGCCCAGCATCAGCTCGGCGACGGAGGACGGCTGGTCCAGATGGTCGACGATGATCTGCAGGCCGTCATAGAGCCGTGCATGGGGGTCGCGCTCGGCCAGGAGCCGCAGATGGGCCGCGACAAGCTGGACGCCGTTGAGCCCGACGCCCGATTCCATCAGCCGGGCGGCCCGTAATTCCAGGGGTTCGAGGACGAAGGCGCCCATGTGCTCGTCGAGGCGCGCGCGCCAGTGGACCGCCACGGAATTGCCGGGCTGCAGCACCGGCTGCTGCTTGCGCGAGCGACCACCGCGCACGAGGCCGAGATGCCGGCCCCGCTCGCGGGTCATCACCTCGGCAATGACGCTGGTCTCGCCCAGGCGCCGCACCCCGAGCACGATCGCTTCCTCACGCCATTCCAACGTCGGGCTCGAACAGTCAGATCGATCTGATCCGCTTCACTGCGGCACGCGCTCGGTGAATGGCTTGAGCTGGTAGGTGCCCTCCGGGCGCACGTCCCGGACACCACTCACCGCCCGAATTGCCTCGACGTCCGCTTCCGCGGCCGTTCCGAAGATTGCACCGGCTCGCGCCGAAAGATTGTTGACCGACAAGCCCTGGTGTCGAAGCGCCTCGGCGATCTCTTCGACAGCTTGCTTCCGGTCCCGTTCGACGGTTACCGTCAAGTTAACATCAGCCATCTTACACTCCTGGGCTACCGGATGGTGCCGGCGTCATGGCAAACTGACTCTCTATATGATGCCGATCAGGCATTGAGAAAAGTCATAATCCTGCGCGGGCCGCAACACCGGCGACATTCGCGCGATATCCCGCTCACCCTACACCGCCGGCGGGAGCGCGAATGAGGCCATGGCCGATATCGCGAGCCATGCCGTCCAACTTGCCGGCATTCTCGACCAGCACATCCCAAAGACGCTGGCCGCGCAACTCGGGGTCGAATTCCGCCCACAGCGCTGCAACTCCCGCAACGTGCGGACAGGCCATGCTGGTTCCATCCATCGTCTGATAAAATCGCGGACCCGGGGCGGCCGAAAGCACCCCCACGCCCGGTGCGGCAAGATCGACGGCGCCGCCATCGCCGTTCATGCCCCCATTCGAGAAATTGGCGGTTTGCATCAACGCATCGATCGCACCGACAGACAGGATCGACGGGCAATTCGCAGGTTTGGAAACGGGCGCGATGCGGCCCGAACTGCGATTGCTGTCATTGCCGGCGGCAGCGACGATCAGGCACCCATTCGCGAGGGCGTCCGATGCGATTTCCTCGTAGACATCGTCGTATCGCTGGCCCCGCATCGTGGGCGAACCGAGCGACATCGAGATGATGTGACACCCTTCCCCGATCGCCCAGTCGATCCCCGCGATGATGTCGCCGTCCCGACCAAAGCCGCGGTTGTTCAGCACCTTTCCGATATGGAGATCCACATCGGGCGCACAGCCATATCCCGGAACGGCCGCCGGCCCCGGGGTGCGCGGGCCCGCGACCGTCCCCGCGCAATGCGTCCCGTGGCCGTGCATGTCCTGGACCGCTTCGCCGGAGACGAAGCTCTTCCAGTTCATCCTCCGCTGACTGAAATCCGGATGGTCGAGATCGATGCCGGTATCCAGAACGGCGACCTTGATGCCCGCACCGGTAAGGAGGGTGTCGAGTACACCGGATGCGTGAAGGCCCCATATCGCCGACGTCGTGTCGGTCACGGGCGCATCGAGGGCAAACTGGTAGTACTCCTCGCCGATCGCGGCGACACCCTCGACATTCCTCAGGCTTTCCTGGACGGACGTCATCTTGCCGCGGCCATCGAGATGGCGAACGACGGCGGCGCCGACATGACGAAACACTTCGATGCTGGTGACGTCCCCGGCATCGGTCGGCCCGTTGCCGTTGGCGACCGTGATCCGCGCGCCCCTCATGTCCGCGGAGCGCCCGGTGAGCTCCGTCATGATCCTGTGGCGCGTATCGACATCCGTTCCGCGCTCGAAGACGACGATAAGGTTCCCCGTCGTTTCGGGCCGCATGGCCTCGAGGATGGGATCGACTTCCAACAGATCGGCAGTATGCGACATGGCACTCTGGCTCCTCCCTGATGAAAACAGACATCATAGTGAGGCCAAAGAGGCGGAGATTCAACTTGCGATTTAGCCTACAGCTCTAGGTAGAGAAATCCAGCCCCATCTCGCGGTAGCGTTCGGGGTCGTCGCCCCAATTGCCGCGCACCTTCACGAAGAGGAACAGGTGCACCTTCTGGTCGGCCGCCTCGCTGATCTCCTTGCGGGCCGCCTGGCCGATCGCCTTGATCGTCTCGCCATTGTGACCGATCACGATCCGCTTCTGGCTGTCGCGCTCGACATAGATGGTCTGTTCGATCCGCACCGAACCGTCCTTGCGGGCCTCCCACAATTCGGTCTCCACATGGGAGCTGTAGGGCAGCTCCTGGTGCAGGCGCAGATAAAGCTTCTCGCGGGTGATCTCGGCGGCGAGCTGGCGCAGCGGCAGGTCGGTGATCTGGTCCTCCGGATAGTACCACGGCCCTTCCGGCAGCGCCGTGGCCAGATAGTCCATCAGATCGTCGCAGCCAGACCCCTTGAGCGCCGAGATCATGAAGATCCGCTCGAAGGCGACGCCGCGCTCGGTGATCTCCTGGGTCAGGCCGAGCAGCCGGTCGCGGCGCATCTGGTCGACCTTGTTCAGGAGCAGGATCTTAGGCTGCCGCACGTCCTTGAGGCGCTCGAGGATGGTCTCGACCTCCTCGTTGATGCCGCGATCGGCGTCGATGATGGCCAGAACGATGTCGGCGTCCCGGGCCCCGCTCCAGGCGGTGCGCACCATGGCACGGTCCAGCCGGCGTTTCGGCGCGAAGACGCCCGGCGTGTCGACGAAGACGATCTGCGTACGGTTGCGCATGGCGATGCCGCGCACCAGGGCGCGGGTCGTCTGCACCTTGTGGGTGACGATCGAGACCTTGGTGCCGACGAGCTGGTTGACCAGCGTCGACTTGCCGGCATTGGGCGCGCCGAGCAACGCGACGAAGCCCGAATGGGTGGGGCTGTCGGCGGTGGGCGCAGGGCTTGCCGCTGCCGCGTCTTCGCCGGTCTTGGGGTCGTCTTCGGTCAATGGTCGTCCTTCCAGACGGATTCGCGAACGAGGACCGCCGTGGCGGCCTCCTGTTCGGCAATGCGGCGGGACCGGCCCCGCCCGTCCGCGGGTGCCACGTCCGGGATCGAAACCCGCACGGTGAACAGCGGATCGTGGTCGGGGCCGGAGCGCTCGACGATCTCGTATTGCGGCGTCACGGGCCCGCGCGTATGCGCCCATTCCTGCAGCGCCGTCTTGGCATCGCGGCGCGCGGCGACACTCTTGCCGAGCCGCCCGCCCCAGTAGCGCACGATGAAGTCGCGCGCCGTATCGAGCCCCTCACCCAGATAGATCGCGGCGATCAGCGATTCCACCAGATCGGCGCGAATGCTCTTGGTGCGTTCGCCGGTGAGCGCCTTCAGGTCGCCGCCGTGGCGGACGAACTCGTAGAGCCCCAGCTCGTCGGCAATCTCGGCGCAGGCGTCGGCGCTGACCAACGCATTCAGCCGCAGCGACAGCTCGCCCTCGTCGGCGCCCGGAAACATGTCGAACAGCTTTTCGGCAACGACAAGGCCGAGCACGCGGTCGCCGAGAAACTCCAGCCGCTCGTAGCTGCGTTTCGGTTCGCCCTTGCCGGTCTTGCTTGCTCGCAGGCTCGAATGGGTGAGCGCCCGCTCGAACCGTGCCTTTTCACGGAACGTGATGCCGATCCGGCGTTCCAGCTCCTCGAGCGGCTTGTCCGCCTTCAGCCGAGCCATGTCAGGATGCGGCTGGGTCGCAGATCGGTCGGCCATTTCCAGATTTCCAGCGGAGACACGTCCCCTTCCACGGAGAAGAAGATCACCTGCGCCTTGCCGACCAGATTCTCGAAGGGCACGTAGCCGACGTCGAAGCGGCTATCGAGCGAATTGTCGCGATTGTCGCCCATCATGAAGTAATGCCCCTCCGGTACCACGAATTCCCGGGTGTTGTCGCCGGCCGAATTCGGGCTGAGGTCGAGGGTCATGTAGCTGACGCCGTTCGGCAGCGTCTCGCGGTAGCGCGACACGGCCGTGCCGTCCTCGGCGACGAAGTCCTCGACCTCCTCGCGCTCGACCGGCTTGCCGTTGATGGTCAGTACGCCGTCCAGGACCTGGATCCGGTCACCGGGCAGCCCGACCAGCCGCTTGATGTAGTCGACGTCTTCCTCTTGCGGCTTGCGGAACACCACCACGTCGCCGCGGTCCGGCTGCGAGGCCAGCACCCGGCCGTCGAAGAGCGGCGGCGACAGCGGCACCGAATATTGCGAGAAGCCGTAGCTCCACTTCGACACGAAGAGGTAGTCGCCGACGAGCAGTGTCGGCATCATCGATCCGGACGGGATCGAGAACGGCTGGAACAGGAAGGTGCGGATGACCAGGGCGAGTAGCAGCGCCTGCGCGATGACCTTGAGGGTCTCGCCGAAACCCCCGGATTCCGTACGTTCGGTCTTCTCGACCATGCTTCGCCTTTCGTCGCCCCTGTCGCGCCGCGGCAAAGCCGCTCGCGCCTTCTACCGGCTCGCCCCGGGCGGAGCAATCCGGTCCCAGGTCAAACTTCGCCCGTGCAGCGCCGCCGACGCATCCGCCGGCCGGGCCCCGCCGGTCCCTATACCATTCCGGCCGAACGGCCGGTCTCGTCGTCGCCCGGCCGCGGTCTGCGTCGCGGCGTCCGTCCGGCGATGATCTTGCGGGCGCGCCGCCGCTGGAAGCTGCGGGCCGTGAAGAACACCAGCCCGTAGCAGCCGAGCCCGGCCACCAGCCCGAGCGGCAGGGAGCCGACCAGCATCGGCTTGACCACGGGATCCCAGATCGCGATGAAATCCATGTGCCCGAGGGCCGTACCCAGCCCTTCTGGCTCCGTCACGTGGTGGGAGCGCGAATGCAGCAGGAATTGGCCGGTCTCGTAGGTCGCGCCCCAGATGATCGGGAAGGTGAGCGGGTTGCCGGCTGCCGTGCCCAGCGCCGCCGCTGCCATGTTGCCGGCGGTCACATAGGCCAGCGCGAAGGCCAGGAGGAAATGGAAGCCGATGAAGGGCGTGAAGGACGACGCCACCCCGGCAGCCACCCCGGCCGCGATGGCATGCGGCGTCGCGTTCAGCCGCAGCACGCGCTTGCGCAGATAGCGGAACGAGCGGCGGAACGAGCGGCGCGGCCACAGGATCGTGCGGACCCGCGCTGAAAAATTCTCCGGCTGGCGCCGTCTGAACAACATCCCGTTCGCATTCCTTATTCCGCGTGGCACGCGGCGACTTGTATGTCCGCGCCCCCTTGCCGGATGCGGCCGCGACGGTGGACGGTGCCTCGCTACAGGTTGCGGCTACCCGGCTTGACGGGCGGAATTGCGGCCAGTTCCGGTGGCAGGGCGTCGGCGGGATAGGCCGTCACCTCGTATAGTGCAAGCGCGATCACGCCCGCTTCGGCCTTGCCGGCTCCACGACAGAATCGGCCACCAGTGAGACCTCCCTGGGGATGCGCTCGGCCAGCGCCCGGCACAGCCGCCCGGTCAGGTCCGCATGGTCCGACACCGGGCCATCTGCAGGAAGACCGGACGGAGAAGTCCCGAGGTACGGATGAAGTGGTCTTCCAGAGAGGCGCCGGCATCGCGGAATATCGCGAGCACTTCCCCACTGGTCATGGACGGGTCTCCTCGGCTGCGGCTGCAGCGGTTCGATACGCTGGCCGGCGGCCGGGCTCAACCGTTGACCCGCACGACTTCCGATACGCAGGGCTTGGCGCGCAGCTGCCGCAGGGTCTGGTTCAGATGCTGGACGTCCCAGACTTCCAGCTCCAGCACCATCTTGGTGAAATCGGGCGCCGTGTTCACCATGGACAGATTGTGGATGTTGGCGTCGTTGGCGGCCACCGTCTCGGCGATCTCGGCCAGCGACCCCGGCTCGTTGATCGCCGAGATCATGATGCGTGCGGGGAAGCGCTCGTTCATCGCCTCGTCGATGTCCCACCGCACGTCGATCCAGCGCTCCGGCTCGTCGTCATAGGCGATCAGCGCGGGCGACTGGATCGGATAGATGGTGATGCCCTTGCCCGGCTCGATGATGCCGACGATGCGGTCGCCGGGAACCGCCCCGTCGGGACCGAAGCTCACCGGCATGTCGTCGCCGGTGCCGCGGATGGGAATCGCCTTGTCCCCCTTCTCGCCCTTCTTGGCCTTCTTGGATCGGCCCGCCACCCGGAAGATCATGCCGGCGGCGGTGCGCAGATTGACCCAGCCTTCCTCGTCCCGATGCGCCGAGTGGCGGGTCACGCGGCTGTCCTGGAAATCCGGATAGGCCGCCCGCACCACGTCGGACGAGTTCAGCTCGCCGCGGCCGACGGCAGCCAGCGCATCGTCCACCTCGCGCTGGCCGAGCTTGGCCAGCAGCGGCTTCAGCGCGTCGCGCGAGAAGGTCTTGCCCGAGCGCGCGAAGGTGCGCTCGAGGATCTGCTGGCCGAGGCCGGAATATTGCCGACGGATGGCGGCGCGGTTAGCCCGGCGGATGGCCGAGCGCGCCTTCCCGGTGACGGCCAGGCTTTCCCAAGCCTGTGGCGGCGTCGCGCCCTTGGCGCGGATGATCTCCACCTCGTCGCCATTCGACAATTCGGTGACCACCGGCATGATCCGGCCGTCGATCTTGGCCCCGACGCAGCTGTCGCCGACATCCGTGTGCACCGCATAGGCGAAGTCGATCGGCGTCGCCCCGCGCGGCAGCGCGATCAGCCTGCCCTTCGGCGTGAAGCAGAAGACCTGGTCCTGGAACAGCTCCAGCTTGGTGTGTTCCAGGAACTCCTCCGGATTGTCGCCCTCGGCCAGCAGCTCGATGGTACGCCGCAACCAGCCATAGGCGTTGGAATCCTTGGACAGGTGGACGCGCTGGTCGCCGTCCTCCTCCATGTCCTTGTAAAGCGTGTGGGCGGCCACGCCGTATTCGGCGACATCGTGCATGCGCCGGGTGCGGATCTGCAGCTCGACGCGCTGGCGCGACGGCCCGACGATCGTCGTGTGGATCGACCGGTAGTCGTTCTGCTTGGGGGTCGAGATGTAATCCTTGAACCGGCCAGGAACCATCGCCCAGCTGCGATGCACGATGCCCAGGGTTCGGTAGCATTCCTCCTCGGTCTCGACGATGACGCGGAAGCCGAAGATGTCGGAGAGCTGCTCCAGCGACAGCGCCTTGCGCTGCATCTTGGAAAACACCGAATAGGGCTTCTTCTGCCGGCCGCTCACCGTCGCCACGATGCCGTTCTCGCGCAGACGGTCGGTCAGGTCGTGCTCGATGCTGGCGATGCGCCCCGAATGGCGCTGGTTCAGCTCCTGCAGCCGCGCCGAGATCGTCTCGTAGGCTTCCAGGTTGATGTGCCGGAAGGACAGGTCCTCCAGTTCCTCGCGCATGTCGTGCATGCCCATGCGCCCGGCCAGCGGCGCATAGATGTCCATGGTCTCCTGGGAGATCCGCGCCCGCTTCTCCGGCGCCACGTGGCCGAGGGTGCGCATGTTGTGCAAGCGGTCCGCCAGCTTGACCAGCAGCACCCGGACGTCGTCGGCGATCGCCAGCAGCAGCTTGCGCAGGTTTTCGGCCTGGGCCGCCTTCTTGGACACCAGGTCGAGCCGCTTCAGCTTGGTCAGGCCCTCGACGAGCTGGCCGATCTTGGGCCCGAAATGCTGGTCGATCTCCTTGCGGGTGGCGTCGGTGTCCTCGATCGTGTCGTGCAGCAGCGCCACGGCGATCGTCGCCTCGTCGAGATGCATCTCGGTGAGGATCGCGGCGACTTCCAGCGGATGCGAAAAATACGGATCGCCGCTGGCACGCTTCTGCGCGCCATGCTTCTGCATGGCGTACACATAGGCCCGGTTGAGGAGCGCTTCGTCGAGGCCGGGCTTGTAGGCCGCTACCTTCTCGACGAGTTCATATTGCCGCATCATGGGATTGGGGATCGGGTCCGCAATGAAAAAGGGGCGCGCCGTCGCCGACGGCACGCCCCTCAATATAAGACTGCGTGGACGCCGACCGAAAGTGGCGGCGCTCCCTAAAGCTTAATAATCGTCGGTCTTTTCCGGCGGAACCAGTCCCTCGATGCCGGACAGGAGCTCTTCCTCGGACATCCGGTCGAAGGAAATCGGCTCCTCCTCTCCGTCGGCATTGGTCGATGCGACCTGCCCGGTGATGCCGCGCGGCTCCGTCGTGGCCTGCTGCGGTGCCGGCTCCGGCTCGTCCACTTCGACATGCTTCTGCAGCGAATGGATCAGGTCTTCCTTGAGGTCGCCGGGCGACAGCGTCTCGTCGGCGATTTCGCGCAGCGCGACCACGGGGTTCTTGTCGTTGTCGCGGTCGACGGTGATCGGCTGACCCTGGGAGATCTGCCGAGCCCGATGGCTGGCGAGCAGGACCAGCTCGAACCGATTGTCGACCTTGTCGACGCAGTCTTCTACGGTGACGCGGGCCATGCCTGTCTCCTGAGTATCTGAAATTCTAAGAGATGAACGCGTCGCATATACCGTTTATGGCCCCGCGGCAAGGGTCCGCCGGCGTCAGGTGACAGCCCGTCGTTGACGGATTGCGATGGCCGGAATATGCGGAGCGCATGCCTGTCCGGCTCTCCGGCCCGATCAGCCCGCCGGTGACTGCCCGAGCCAAATGTCCGTTTCGCCGGCCCTCACCGTTTCGAGCCTGCGGATGCGTGCCCTCATACTGCGAGAAAGCAGCCATCCATGTTCGATCAACGCGAAAAGATCGCTCTCTTCATCGACGGGGCCAATCTCTACGCGGCATCGCGGGGACTGGGCTTCGACATCGACTACAGGAAGATGCTGCGCAGCTTCCAGGACCGCGGCTATCTCCTGCGCGCCTATTATTACACCGCGCTGATAGAGGACAACGAATATTCCTCGATCCGGCCGCTCATCGACTGGCTGGACTACAACGGTTACCGCGTCGTCACCAAGCCGGCCCGTGAATTCACCGATGCGAGCGGGCGCCGCCGGATCAAGGGCAACATGGACATCGAGCTTGCGGTCGACGCGATGGAACTGGTCGACACGGTGGACCACTTCGTCCTGTTCTCCGGTGACGGCGATTTCCGCTCGCTCGTCGCTGCCCTGCAGCGCAAGGGCCGCAAGGTCTCCGTGGTGTCCACCCTGACCAGCTCGCCGCCGATGATCTCCGACGACCTGCGGCGCCAGGCCGACCATTTCATCGAGCTGGCGAGCCTGAAGGCCGAGATCGGCCGCGACCCCGCCGAGCGCGAGGCGCGGATAGCCCGAAGGATGGAGGCCGAGGACGTCGCGCCCGCCGATGGGGACGACGACTATTGAGCCAGGCATCCCGGCCGCGCCGCCCGTCTGACCCTCAGCCTGCCAGGCCCCCGCGATGACTGCTGCACCTGCGACCGGCGCCCTGCCGGCCGAGCCGTCCCACGACTGCCCGATCTGTCCGCGCCTCGTCGCCTTTCGTCAGGAATGGCGGGCGAAGGAGCCGGACTGGCATAACGCCCCTGTGCCGACGCTTCTCCCGCCCGAGGGCCATGGCGCGGTGCGCCTGCTGATCGCCGGACTGGCGCCGGGCGTGCGCGGTGCCAACCGCACCGGACGGCCCTTCACCGGCGATTATGCCGGCGACCTTCTCTATGCGACCCTGTCCCGCTACGGCTTTGCCAATGATCGCTTCGAGGCGCGGATCGACGACGGGCTCGAACTGATCGGCACGGCGATCGTCAATGCGGTGCGCTGCGTGCCGCCGCAGAACAAGCCGGTCGGCGCCGAGATCAATGCCTGCCGGCAGTTCCTCGGCGGCCGGATCGACAGCTTTCCGAACCTCGCCGCCATCGTCACGCTCGGCCGCATCGCCCATGAATCGACCGTGCGAGCCCTGGGCGCCCGCCCCTCGGCAGCGCCGTTCGGCCACAATGCGCACCACATGGTGGGCGGGATCGCGGTGTTTTCGAGCTATCACTGCTCGCGCTACAACACGAACACCGGACGGCTGACCGAAGCCATGTTCCGTGACGTGTTCGAGAACGCCGCCGGCTATCTGAAGACGTAACGACCGGCTGAAGACGGAACGACTGGCACCTGCACGTCGTGCGCCAAGCCGGCAGTCACTGCCGGGCGGACAGCCACGCGATCACGTCCGCTGCGTTCCGGTCCGGCGGAAACACGGGATAGAACACCGCCTCGATACGACCGTCCGCGATCACCATCGCCATGCGCTTGAGATACGATCCATCGTCGAGTTCGAACCAGGGCAGGTCGAGTGCGCGGCGCAGCGTCCCCGCCTCGTCCGACAGGAGCGCAAACGGCAGATGCAGCCGCTTCGCCGCTTCCTGCTGCTCGCTGGTGGGCTGGGTGGAGAGGCCGAACACGGCTGCGACGCCGAGCGCCTGCAACTCGCCATGATGGTCCCGGAAGCTGCAGCTCTGGGGCGTGCAGCCGCGGGCGCCCGGAAAGTCGTTCCAGCCTTCGGGGAGCGCCCGGCCCGGCTGACCGGTCATGGGATAGACGTAGAGAACGACGCGGCCGGCGATCTCGGACATGTCGACCGTCCGGCCGTCGGTTGCCGGCAGCGCGACGCCGGGCATCCGCGCGCCTGCCAGGTGAGCGGCGCCGCCATCGTCGGTCGGCGGCGTCAGGTCGTCGGGCAGTCGCGAGAATTCGGTCATCGATAGGTCCCGCCTCAGGCTTCCTTCAGGATACGCTGCTTCTGGCGGTTCCAGTCGCGTTCCTTCATGGTCTGCCGCTTGTCCGGCGCGTTCTTGCCCTTGGCCAGCGCCAGCTGCAGCTTCGCCACGCCGCGATCGTTGAAATAGATCCGCAGCGGCACCAGCGTCATGCCGTCCTTCTGCACCGCGCTGGCCAGCCGGTTGAGCTGGGTGCGATGCACCAGGATCTTGCGGCGTCGCTTCGGCACGTGGTTGAAGCGGTTGGCCTGCAGATACTCCGGCAGGTTCGAGTTGATCAGCCAGAGTTCGCCGCCCTCTTCGCTGGCGTAGGATTCGGCGATCGACGCCCGGCCCTCGCGCAGCGACTTCACCTCGGTGCCGGTCAGCACAAGGCCGGCCTCCAGGGAGTCCAGGATCTCGTAGTTGTAGCGCGCCTTGCGGTTCTCCGCCGCAACGTTCGAGCCTGCCGATTTCTTCTTCTTAGCCATTCAAACCTCGCACGCGGCTGCGCCGCGCTCCTCTCGCCCCCTAACATAGGGGCGAGACCGCATGGTTTCGACCGCTGCGCGGCGCCGGATCAGGCGGTGAGGCCGGCATGCTTCAGCGCGGCATCGATCGCCCGCTCGGTGGATTCGTCGATCGGCACCAGCGGCGAGCGCAGGCGGTTGCCGACGCGGCCGAGCCTGGACAGCGCATATTTCACCCCGGTCGGGTTCGGCTCGATGAACAGCGCCTTGTGCAGCGGCATCAGCCGGTCCTGGTATTCCAGCGCCTTGGCGTAGTCGCCGGCCAGGCACGCCGTCTGGAACTCGGCCGACAGCCGCGGCGCGACATTCGCCGTCACTGAGATGCAGCCCTTGCCGCCATGGGCGTTGAAGCCGAGCGCCGAGGAATCCTCGCCCGACAGCTGGAGGAAGTCCGGCCCGCAGGTGATCCGCTGCTCCGACACCCGGTCGACCCGCGCGGTCGCATCCTTGACGCCGATGATGTTGGAAAAATCCGCCGCCAGCCGGCCCATCGTCTCCGGCGTCATGTCGATGACCGAGCGCCCGGGGATGTTGTAGATGATGATCGGCAGCGACACCGAGCGGGCGATGGCGGCGTAATGGGCGTAGAGGCCCTTCTGGTTCGGCTTGTTGTAATAGGGCGTGACGATGAGCAGGCCGTCGGCCCCGGCCTGTTCGGCGAACTGCGCGAAGTCGATGGCCTCGACCGTGTTGTTCGAGCCGGCACCGGCCACCACCGGCACGCGGCCGGCGGTCGTCTCGATGCAGATCTCGACGGCACGCTTGTGCTCGCTGTGCGACAGGGTCGGGCTTTCGCCAGTCGTGCCGACGGGCACCAGACCGTGCGAGCCCTCGCCGATCTGCCATTCGACGAAGGCTGCGTAAGCGGCCTCGTCCAGCGACCCGTCTTCGGCGAACGGCGTCACCAGCGCCGGCAGCGAACCCTTGAACATGCTCTCTCTTTCTCCCCACATGCCGGTCGTGCGAACTCGCGGCATGCGCTGCGTCATGTGTATGTCATCTGGCCGGCGACCGTCGCCTGCTGGACCACCGCGGTGCGGTGTGCCGAATGCTGCGATCGATCCGGAATCGCGGCACCATATTGAAGCGGTCATGGCGAAACAAGCAGAGCCCGGGGCCGTGCTGCAAGAAGCGTCGTGACTGTTGCCGGTAACGGCGCTTTAATCGTGGTTGTGAGAGATTTGCAAACCATTCCGGCGATGCGCGGCGGTCCGGCCTGACGGGCCTGCGACCACGGCGGATTGCGACGGGAAGCGGCGCGGCACCGGCATGTCGACGCCAGGGCCCGGACGTCCAGAAGGTTGGCCATGACAGCTCATAAACTCGCACAGCGCCTCGTGATCGGCACGGTGATCGCCGCCATGGCGACGACGTCGACCCTGGCCGAAGAGGCGGTGCTGCCGCTGCTCGGCCCGACGCCGACGACGCGCCCGGCCATGGAGACGACCGCGGCGGGCGTCGATCCATGGCGGTTCGGGCGCACGGTCAGCCCGACGCGCAATCCGGCGCTGGCACAGGCTGCCCCGGCGGCCGCCCCCGCAGGGGCCAGTGCCTTCACCGCGTCCATCGCGGCGATGACGCCGCGGCTCGGCTCGGTCCAGCCCATGCGCGGCGAGTTGAAGGACGGCCTGCAGGCGCTGTCCGACCGCAACGCGCAGAAGGCGCGCGCCATCCGCGAGGGCATGATGCCCGGCACGCTGGATCGCCACATCCTGTCCTGGGCCATCGCACTCACCGGCGGCAAGGACGTGCCGGCCGCCGAGATCGCCCGCACCGCCACCGAACTGTCCAGCTGGCCCGGCACCAAGACGCTGCGGATCAACAGTGAGAAGGCCCTCTATCGCGAGGAGCTGCCGGCCGCCCAGGTTATCCGTGCCTTCGCCGGCGGCCAGCCGGAAAGCCCGGAAGGCGCCATGGCGCTGGCCCGCGCCTATCTGGCGGCAGGCGATGCAGGCCGCGCCAGGACGCTGGTGTCGCGGGTATGGCGCGAGGAACGGCTCGACAAGGATGTCGAACGCCAGTTCCTTGCGAACTTCCAGACCCTGTTGTCGCGCGCCGATCACAAGCGCCGCATGGACATGCTGCTCTATGCCGAGCGGGTGACCGACGCCGGGCGCGTCGCCAAGGCGGCCGGGGCGCAGGCGCTCTTTGCCGCCCGCGCCGCGGTGATCCGCAACGAGGCCGGCGCGGCCAGGCTGCTGTCCGCCGTGCCGAAGGCGGAGCGGGCCGATCCGGGCTACCGCCTGGCGCTGGTCGAATACAATCGCAAGCACGACAAGGTCGACGAGGCGGCACAGCTGCTGATCGACGCGCCGCGCGACGCCGATGCGCTGGTGAACCCGGATGCCTGGTGGAACGAGCGCCGCATCGTGGCCCGCGATCTTCTCGACCTGGGCAAGCCGCAGCTCGCCTACCGCGTCGCGGCCATGCATCTGGCCGAAAGCCCGTCGGAAGCGGTCGAGGCCGAGTTCCACGCCGGCTGGATCGCCATGCGCTTCCTGAACGACCCGGTGACGGCGCAGCGCCATTTCGCCCGGATCGTCGAGATCTCGAGCATGCCACTGTCGCGGTCGCGCGGCTATTACTGGCTGGGACGCGCGGCGGAAGCCGGCGCGTCGGGCTCGGCCGCCAACTATTACGCGCAGGCGGCCCGTTTCCCGGCGACCTATTACGGCCAGCTTTCCGCCGCTCGCCTCGGCCGCAAGCCCGACGCCATCGCATTCCCGCGGCCGAGCGACGCCGAACGGCGCCGCTTCGAGCAGCGCGAGGCCGTGCGGGCGATCCGGCGGCTCGAGGAGATCGGCTCCGACTGGCGCGCCGACAGCCTCTATCGCGCTTTGGCGGACGAACTGGAGAGCCCGGGCGAACTCGCCCTGCTGTCGGTCATGGCAGAACGGCGCGGCGACCATCATCTGGTGTTGCAGGTCGGCAAGCTCGCCTATTGGCGCGGCATCGATGCGCCGGCCCTGGCCTTCCCGATCGGGGTGATCCCGGCGAGTGCCAACATTTCGGCCGCCGGCAAGGCGCTGGCCTATGCCATCGCCCGCCAGGAAAGCGCCTTCAACCCGAAGGCCCGCTCGCCCGCCGGCGCGCTCGGCCTCCTGCAGCTGATGCCCGGAACGGCCAGGAGCGTCGCCCGCAAGGTCGGCGTCAGCTATTCGCCGGACCGGTTGACCAGCGACCCCGGCTACAACGCGGCGCTCGGCGCTCACTTCCTCGGCGAGCAGATCGCCGATTTCGGCGGCTCCTACGTCCTCACCTTCGTCGCCTACAATGCGGGCCCGCGGCGGGCCCGCGAGTGGATCGAGCGCTTCGGCGACCCGCGCGGCAAGTCGCTCGACCAGGTCGTCGACTGGGTGGAGCGCATCCCCTACACGGAGACCCGCAACTACGTGCAGCGGGTGCTGGAAAATTACGGGGTCTACAAGATGCGTCTCGGCGCCGGCTTCGATATCGAACGCGACCTGCGCGTCGGCCGCGGCGGCTGATCGCCGCCGCCTCCAGCGACGGCCCCACATCGGAAGCGTCGATCAGAAAGCTGGTTGCCGCCACTCAGGAAATCAGAACGCCGTGCATCCCGTCAGGACACGCGACGATTTGACCGGCTGCAACGGAAGCCGGTCGCGTCAGTCCGACGCGCGCTGCTCGTCCAGTGCGCGCGCCTGTTCGACCCAGCCTTCCCGCCCGATCCGGCCCTTGAAGCCGATCGCGCGCTCGATGGCCGCGATCTCCGTGTCGCCGAGGGCGGCGATCTGGTGAAAACGGAAGATCCCCTGCTCGAAAAGGAGCCGCTCCACCGCCGGACCGATGCCCTTGATCCGGGTGAGATCGTCGGGGGCGGCATCGGGCTCGCGGGCGGTCGCGGCCGGTGACACTTCCGACTTGCCGGCATTGGCGGGCTCATCTCCGTCCAGAACCGCGGCGCCAGGCCCCCTGTCCCCGGGATTCTCCGCTGCATTCCCACCGTCATCCGGCGCGGCCTGGGCGCCCTTGAGAGGCGCAGCCGCGCTCGCCGTCCGGAAGGCAGCCGGATATCCCGCTTCTCCCGCGGGGGCTGGTGACATGACCGGCGGCATCGCACTGTCATCTGCAGCGCTGTCGTGCGGCCGGGATGGCTCGCTGCCATCATCATCGAGATTGGCGTAGTCGACCGTCCGGAAATCCTGGTCGAACGGTTCCGCGCGATGCTTGACCGCGAGCGGATCGGCGGGACGC
The DNA here is from genome assembly GCF_036549475.1 of Aurantimonas sp. A2-1-M11. Lineage (NCBI taxonomy): Bacteria > Pseudomonadati > Pseudomonadota > Alphaproteobacteria > Hyphomicrobiales > Aurantimonadaceae > Aurantimonas > Aurantimonas sp. A2-1-M11. Next base: position 18,963 of record NZ_JAZHLI010000051.1, read on the forward strand.
CCCTCGCGCTCGGCCGCATCGGGCGTCGGCGCGTCCGGATGCGGGCCGGCCAGGGGCACCGCCCCGCCCGGCAGCGGCGGCATCGGGTCCGGCACCCGCCCGGTATCGCCGCCGCGGATCACCTCTGCTGCAATCACGCTGCCGCCGAAGCTGGAGAAGACTCCGCCCTGGCTGGGTTCGGCAGGCTTGCGCCGTTCCGGCGGCGGCGGGCTCCAGGTCGAGTGCATCCGCCGCTGCCGTTCCCGGTCTGCGGTTATCGCCGCCTCGTCGAGCGACAGCCTGCTATAATCCACTGACCGGAAGTTCCGCTCGAACGGTGCGGCCCGGTGCTTGGCTTCCAGCGGATCCTCCGCCGGCCGCGGCGCAGGGCGCGGCGGTGCCTTTGCGGAACTGTCCGAAGCAGCCGGAGCAGGCGCGCTCGGAGCATCGTCGGAGACCTCCGGCTTGCGCTCGGGCATAGGCTCCGTGGCGTCTGGCGCTGCCTCCGGAGAGGATGCGGCCGGCGCAAGCGCGGCGGATTCGGTGGTCGCAGCGTCGGTGGAGGGAGACGATGGCGCGGGATCGGCCGCGGCGTGGCCGCGCGGTGATGGCTCCCCTGCCCGGCTGGAATCACCGGAGTCCCGCTGGACCAGCCTCTTGAGGCCCATGGCCGTGGCGGCAAGCACGATCATCTTGCCGAGAAATGACGTCATCTGGCCGGCTCCGCAGTCGGTGAAGATGCGTATCTAGCTAGCGAGCCGGCGCGGCGGGACAACCGTCTCCGCGAGCAGGAAGTGCACCGCCAGGTATGCGTCCAGGAAAATCCCAAACTGCCGACGTCACAACGCAAAGAGCCCGGCGCGAACGCCGGGCTCTCTGGACGATATGTCTGCTCTATTAGAAGTAGCGGACGAAGCGGAGGAAGCCCGCCGTCTGGTCGATCGAGTTGTCGAAGCCGTCGTTGATCTGGTCGTCGTAGTCGATGTTGGCGTAGGAGATCTCAGCCAGCATGTCGAAGTTGTTGGTGATCTCGTAGCCGACGTTACCAACGAGCTTGTAGTACTCGCCGTTGCCGCGGCTGTCGAGCGTACCGCCAATGAAGTCGTAGTCGTAGGTATCGAAGGTCTCACCGTAGACACCCGAGACGGCCACGCCGAGCTTGCCGAACGTCTGAGCATAACCGGCACCGACCTGCCACTCGACCGGCACGGTGCCCGTCAGGAGGTCAAGCTGGGTGCCGAGCGTGCGGGCGTTCGAGAACAGGCCGATCGTGGAGTAGGTCGACGGGTCGAAAGCGTAGCTACCTTCGATCTTCAGCTGGGAGTCGGCTGCGACCAAGTCCTTGAGAGACAGACCAGCCTTCAGAGCGAAAGCACCGTCGCCATCCGTAGTGGTCGTATTCAGGTAACCGTAGTCGAGGAGATCGTCTTCCAGCAGGCCACCGAACTGGTTCTCGTCGTACGAACCGGCGAGGTAGATGGAGCCCCAGCCACCGGCATAGGCCAGACGACCGATGACGTCCGGAGCGAAGTCGCCCGTGCCATCGTCTTCCAGCGACAGGGCGGCGGTGAAGCCGTCCGCTGCATAGGTGTAGGAAACGCGGTTGGTCTGGAGGTCACCGACCGCCAGGTCCGTGTCCGTCAGCAGGCCGTCACCATCGGTCCACAGCGAGTCTGTGTAACCCATGGTCAGACCACCGAGCTGCAGATAGCCCTGGTCCATGCGGTAGTCGGCGTCGGCGCCGTAGGCACCGAAGGAGTTGTTCGCCTGGAGACGAGCGAAGGCGCGCAGGGTGCCGAGCTCGGTCTCTTCGCGAGCGTCGATGTGCAGGCGAACGCGGACGGCGGAGCCGGCCTGGTAGTTGTCGCCCTCAAAGTTCTCGAGGTAGTCGTTGCCGAAATCGTCCTCGATGCCGCCAGCGACGTTGTACTGGAAACGTACATAGCCGTTGATCGACAGGCAGGTTTCGGTGCCCGGGATATAGTAGAAGCCCGTGCCGTAGACGTCGCAAACGCGAACGTAGTCAACCGGCTCCGGGGCCACCGGCATGATGACGTCCGCAGCGCGGGCGCCGGAGACTGCGACGATTGCCGCAGCGGAGCCGAGAAGAAGGCTCTTAATGTTCATGTCCTGACCTCCAGTCAATTTTTATAGGTTAGGGTTGGGCCTTATACGAAGGACAGCCTTCCCTGCCCCATCCCCTGTGCGAAAGTCCGAAGCGTTTGCCCCCTCGATCTCTCTGTGGCGACATTATCCACCAGCGTTCGGGATGCAATCGCCTAAATGCCACATTGGGGTTTCTGGGGTGCTTTGGACACACCCCTGTTGCGGGGATGCCACTTTTTCGTTTACCTCTTGTTAGGAACCGCCGGTTTGCAGGGGGTTGCGCCGCCACCCGGCACCGCTCTGCGGGGGCCGGGCTTCCGCCGCGGCGAGCGAAACGCATCTGTCGGTGACGCTTTGCCCTCTCGCCGCCCGACATGCGGCGGAATGATTCCCTGCGACGGATGAGACTGTCGGGGCGTGTCAGAGCCGGAAGATCGGCGCCCCGAGATCGCGGAAATCGCGCTCGCGGCAGGTCAGGACGATGATCTGCAGATCCTCCGCCGCCTTCTGCAGGACGAGATGCATCCGCTCCAGCCGCTTCTCGTCGGTGTTGACCAGCGCATCATCGAGGATCACCGCGGCCGGGTGCCCGCCCTTCTTCAGGACGTGGGCGAGGGCGATCCGGGTCACAACGGCCACCTGCTCGCGCGCCCCGGCTGACAGGCGGCGGAAATCCTCGGCGACGCCGGCCCGGTGCAGGCTACGGATTTCCAGGGTGGTGTCGTCGAGTTCGATCTCCGTGCCGGGGTGGATCAGCTTCAGATACGGCGCAACCTGGGTCTTGATCGGGCCGAGCCAGTGCTCGCGCGCCTCGCGCTGGGCGCCGACAAGGGTCGCATGCAGGAGCCGCGACGCATCCGCTTCCAGGGTCAGCCGCGCAAGCCGTGCCTCCAGCGTGCCGATCTCGCCCTCCAGCCGGGCGATCTCCTCGCCAAGGCCGGTCGCCCCCTGGGCGCGCAATTCGCCTTCCAGCGTCAGCGCCTCTTCCTTCAGGCCCGCCATGTCGCGCCGGATCGATTCCAGCGCCTTCTTCCGCATCTGCAGGGTCAGGCGCACGGTTTCGGGGTCGGCGCTGTCGCGTTCGCGCTGGCGCACGGCCAGTACCGCGGCCTTGGCGGAGCGCTCGAGCTCGGCAGCCGCCAGATCCTCGGCCAGCGCCGAGCGCGGCCGGGCGCCTTCGGCGTCCGCCAGTTCCCGCCGCAGTCGATCGGCGTCGGCCCGTCGGTAGCCGTCCTCCGATTCGGCTGCCGCCATCCGGGCAAGGCTGCCCGACGCGGCACGCCGCATCTGCTCCAGTTCGGCGCCGGCGGCATCGAGGCGGCCCCGGGCCTCCTGCCGCATCTGGCGGATTCGCTCGGCGTCCGCGGCGACCGGCTCGCTGGCATCCTGCTCTCCATCCGGCATCTGCGATGCCAGGCGGGCGAGTTCGGCGCGCAGGTCGTCCAGCTCCGCCGATGCGGCCGGAACGCCCTCCGGCAAAAGCGCGGCCAGCTGCTTCGTCAAGGCGGCCGTCTCGATCCGGCGATCCTCGGCGGCCTTGGCGCGAACCCGCGCCGCATCGGTCGAGCCGACGCCATATCGCTTCAGGAGCGTGTCGCGCTCCGCCGCCGCGGCATCGCTGTCATGGCGCAACGTTTCGGCATCGCCGCCGGGCTCGACGACCACCCGGCCGAAGCCGCGCAGGGTAAAGCCGGTGCGCGCCGTGACCCGTATGGCAGCGCCAGAGGCGATTACTTCGCCGGCGGCATCGGCGATTGTCCCATCGCCGTCCGGCTCGAACAGGATCGTCGGCGCGGCCACCGACAGCCGCACCGCCGCGTCGCGCACCCGCCGCTCGGCCGCATCCAGCGCCTTGATGGCGGATGCGTCGATCGCCGGCTCGCCGTCCGGGCGCCGCAGTTCGGCCAGCTGGGCATCCAGCGCCCGGGCTTCCTTCAAGCGCTGGTCGCGGGCCACAATCTCGTCGGTCAGGCGCTTGACCTCGGCGCGCGAGCGCTGGGCCTCGTCGGCCGCATCGGCCTCCTCGGCGGCCAGCCGCGCGGATTCGCGAGCAGCTTCCGCCCGCTCCAGCGCGGCCCGTTCTTCCAAGCCGGCGGCCTGCAATTCGGCAAGACTGGCCGCAGTGCCGTCGGCAATTCGCGCAGCTTCGGTCACCGCCGCCATCAGGCGCTCGCGCCGGGACAGCCGCTCGGCGGCCGCCTCGCGCCGTGCCAGCGCGTGTTCGAGGTCACGCTCGGCCTCGCCGCATTCGCGGTCGAGGCTTTCGGCACGGATCGCGGCGGCTTCCGCCGCTTCCAGCGCCTGTTCGGCCTTCGTCAGCGCCGAATCGCGCTCATAGGCACGCAGCTTGTGCCGGCGCTCATCCAGCCGGTCGAGCCGCTCCTGGAAGTCGCGCCACAGCGTTGCCTTGGACGCCAGTTCCGCGCGCAGGTCCGACAGCCGCTCGTCGGCCTCGCGCACCGGCGATGCGCGCGCCACCTTGAGCGTCTCGGTAAAGAAGCGATCCTGCAGCGCCTTGGCGCTGGCGATCAGGCTGCGCCCCCGCTCGCCGCCGAGGATCTGCCCGACCTCGCCTTCCAGCGAGGCCGTGACCGCATCGCGGCCGACGCCGACGTCCAGCCCGCCGGTCGAGCGGCCCTGCTCCACCCACAGAAGCCCGAACGCGCCCTGATGCTTGTCCAGCTTCGGCTCGCCGGCGCCCGGATGGGTGAAGCGGAACAATTCGGCGAGATGCTCTTCCACCGCATCGCCCGACAGGCTGCCCCCGGCCCAGCTCAGTTCGGCAGCCGGCCGCTGCAGGAAGGCCTTCGTCAGCGTGTAGGTCGTATCGGCGATCTCGAAGCACACCTCCACCTCCGGGCGCGCCTGCCGATCGTAGGGACCGAGCGCCCGCGCCGCTTCACCGCCGGCCCGGTGCTTCTGGAAGAAGGCTGCGCGCAGCGCGGTCAGGAGGGTCGACTTGCCCGCCTCGTTGTCGCCGACGATGACGTTGAGCCCCGGCTCGATCAGCGGCAGTTCCGCCGAGCGAATGCCGGCGAAATCGGTCAGGCGGAGCGACTTCAGATACATGGGTCAGCCCGCCTTCGACGCGCTGTCGGCAGCCGTGCCGAGGAGCCGGCGATGCTCGACATAGGCCATGCGCAGCGCCAGCTGCGCGGCGGCCCGCTCGGGATCCTGCGGGTCCGCGGCCTTCGCCCGCAAGCGGTCGATCGCCACGCGCACGAAGCCGCCGACATCGATCAGGTCGAGATCTTCTTCATCAGGCTCGTCGAGAAGCCCGCCATCGTCCACCCGCAGATCGAAGAGCCGCGCGGACCAGTCGTCCAGCGCCTCGTCCAGCCGCACCCGTTCGCGCAGCGGCAGGCTGCCGGTCAGCGTCAGGTCGAGCAGCGTCTCGCCGGGACGGGTGAGGCCCTCAAGGGCCTCGCCCAGACCCTCGATCGTGCCGTCGAGCCGCAGCTCCATCGCCCGCCAGTCGAACCGGGCCGTGCGCACCCGTTCGATGCGGGGTGCTGCGCCCGGCGCATCGATCTCGACGATCACGACATGGCCCGGATCGTTGGCGGGATAGCGGTCGGGCTCGGGCGTGCCGGCATAGACGGTGCGCGGCGCGATCTCGACATATCCGTGCCAGTCGCCCAGCGCCAGATAATCGAGCCGGGCCCGCTCGCTGCGGTCGTCGGCGATCGGATTGCCGGACTCGGCCTTGGCCGGCAGGCGATTGGCAACGGAGCCGTGGGCGAGCCCGATGCGCACGGCGCCGGCCGGCGCCTCCGCATGGTCGAACCACGCCGTCAGATCGGCGCCCTCGTGGCGGCGGGTCAGCGGCGCAGGCAGGATCACGGCGGCGCCGTCCTTCAGCGCAATCGGCTCCGGCCGGTCGGCGATCACCACGGAGGCCTGCCCGGCGCGCCGGCGCAGCCGCGTCCACACGGATTCGCTGAGCGCCGCGTCGTGATTGCCCGGCAGCATGATCCATGGCCCGCGAAACCCCGCCATCGCCTCCAGCGTGCGGTTGAGGTCGCGGTCGGAGACGGTGTTGTCGTCGAAGGCGTCGCCGGCAACCAGTACCGCGTCGCAGCCGCGCTCCTGCGCCAGGGCCGCAATCCGCGCGACCACGGCGAAGCGCTCGGCGCGCAGCTCGCCGCGGCGGTCGGCCTCGAACTGGCCGAAGGGCTTTCCGATCTGCCAGTCGGCGGTATGGAGAATCCGGATCAAGGCCTTGGCACGAGCTGCTGAATCACGATGCGAGAATGCGGCGACTGTCAGACGTGCTGCCCCAGCGCCGGGCAAGACGCAAGGTCGCAGCGGCGAACGCCAGCGCCATCAACCGCTTTTCTGCCGAACTTCAGGCGCGGACGACGCCGCCGCCGTGCAACCGGCCGTCCCTTCGCCGGTTCGGTCCTGCAACGGGAACGAGTCGTCGCCCGGACTCGTTTTATCGCCGCGGCAGTCCGATTGTCTGGAGAATGTTCATGGCGCAGCGTCCCATCTGGAAAGGCCAGATTCGCCTCTCTCTCGTCTCGATCCCGGTCGAGATGTACACGGCCACCCAATCGGGCGCCTCGATCAGCTTTCGCCAGATCCACCGCGAAAGCGGCAAGCGCATCCATTACGACAAGGTGGTGGACGGCATCGGGCCTGTCGACAAGAACGACATCGTCAAGGGCTACGAGATCGGCAAGGACGACTACGTCCTCCTCACCGACGAGGAGATCGACGACGTCAAGATCGAGACCAAGAAGACGCTGGAACTCGTCCAGTTCGTCGACACCTGCTCGATCCCGCCGCTCTATTTCGACAAGCCCTATTACGTCGTGCCCCAGGACGAGCTGGCCGAGGACGCCTTCCGCGTCGTGCGCGACGCCCTGCGCCAGTCCAAGAAGACCGGACTCGGCCAGTTGTCCCTGCGCGGCAAGGAGCATCTGGTGGCGCTGCGGCCGTGCGGAGCGGGCCTGCTCCTGGAGACGCTTCATTACGAGGACGAGATCCGCAAGTCCGACACGATCTTCTCCGACATCTCCGATGCGGAGACCGACAGCGACCTCCTCGATGTTGCCACCCAGCTCATCGAGAAGAAGACCGCCCCCTTCGACGCCTCGAACTTCAAGAACCACTACACCGCCGCCCTCAAGGCACTGATCGCCGACAAGCGCAAGAAGGGCGGCAAGGCCCGGATCACCGTCGAGGACGACGAGCCGGCCCCGTCGAGTTCGGGCAGCAATGTCGTCGACCTGATGGCCACCCTGAAGAAGAGCCTCGAAGGCAGCGGCGGCGACGGTGCGGCCAAGTCCGGTTCGGGCGCCCCTTCGGCTCGGGGCGGCAAGGCGAAGACCGCCGCCAAGCCTCGCGCCACCAAGGCCAGTGGCAGCAAGACGGCGAAATCGACCGGCTCGGGGACAAAGGCCCCCGCCAGCCGGCGCAAGAGCGCCTGACGGATCGCCGCCATGGCATCCAGAAGCGACACCCTGCTCGAGACCTATCGGCAGAAGCGCGACTTCGCCCGGACCCGCGAGCCCCGCGGCTCCGAAGCGGCGGCGCTCGCCGGCGACGGCCTGTTCTTCTGCGTCCAGAAGCACGACGCCACGCGGCTGCACTATGATTTCCGCATCGAGTGGGAGGGCGTCCTCAAGAGCTGGGCGGTGACCAGAGGCCCCAGCCTCGACCCCGCCGACAAGCGCCTGGCGGTCCGCACCGAGGATCACCCGATGGATTACGGCACTTTCGAGGGCACGATCCCGAAGGGAGAATATGGTGGCGGCACCGTGATGCTCTGGGACCAGGGCAGCTGGGAACCGCTGGAGGACCCGCAGGAGGGCTTTGCCAGGGGCAACCTCAAGATGCATCTCGAGGGCGAGCGCATGCGCGGCAACTGGGCGCTGGTCCGCATGAAGCCGCGCAATGGCGAGAAGCGCGAGAACTGGCTCCTGATCAAGGAGAAGGACGAGGCGGTCGACCGCCGGCGCAACCTCCTGAAGGACGAGAAGAGCGTGAAGACCGGGCGCACCATGGCGGCCATCGCCAGGGGCGACGACGTCTGGGAGAGCGACCGTGCCGACGAGCCCGCGGCGAAAAGCCGGAGCGCGACCGGCGCGAAGACCAAGGCGACGCCCGCGAAGGCGACCGCCGGCAAGAAGGGGACCAAACCGACCGGCAAGACGGCAAAGGGCCGGGCGGCCAGGCCGCTTCCCATGCCGACCTTCTCCCCGCCGCAGCTTGCGACACTCGTGGACGACGCACCGGCCGGGCGCGACTGGGTCCACGAAATGAAGTATGACGGCTACCGCGTCCTGATCGCCATCGGGGACGGCAAGGCGACATGCTGGACCCGCAACGAGCAGGACTGGACCGAGCGCTTCACCGGAATCGCGGACGCCGCAGCGGGTCTCGATTGCCGCAGCGCGCTGATCGACGGCGAGGTCGTCGCATTCGATCCCGACGGCGGCACCGATTTCTCCACCCTCCAGAAGCATCTGTCCGAGGGCGGCCCCCTCGCCTGCTTCTGCTTCGACCTCCTGCATCTGGACGGCGAGGATCTGCGCACCCGGCCCCTGACCGAACGCAAGGCGGCGCTGCGCGATCTCCTAGACGGCCATGACACCGGCACGCTGCTCTACAGCGAGCACATCACCGGCAGCGGCGATTCGGTCTTCCGCAAGATCTGCACGGCCGGGCACGAAGGCACCATCGCCAAGCGCGCCGACGCGCCTTACCGCTCCGGCCGCTCGCGCAACTGGCTGAAGGTGAAGTGCACCCACCGGCAGGATTTCGTCATCGGTGGCTGGAAGGCCTCGGACAAGAAGGGCCGGGCCTTCTCCTCCATCCTCCTCGGCGTGACGGAGGGTGACAGCCTCGTCTATCGCGGCCGCGTCGGCTCGGGCTTCGACGAGCGCAACATGGCCGACCTTCAGGCCCGCTTCGCCGAACTGGCGCGCAAGACCTCGCCCTTCGACGAATTGCCGTCCGACGTCCGGCGGACGGCCCGCTTCGTCACCCCGACCCTGGTCGCCGAGATCGAATTCGCCGAGATCACCGCCGATGGCTCCATCCGCCACGGCGTCTTCAAGGGCCTGCGCGAGGACAAGGAGGCCGAAGACGTGACCTACGAACGGGCCAAACCGGTCTCGGCCGCCACCGGAGGCGGCGGCAAGCGCTCGGCCAGGTCCGGCCCGGCACCGCAAACCGTCGGGGCCGCCCCCGATACGGTCGCCGGTGTCCGGCTGACCCATCCCGAGCGCGTGGTCTTCGAAGGCCAGGGCGTCACCAAGGGCGACCTCGCTCTCTATTACGAGCGCATCGCCGACCGCATGCTCGCCCATACCGGCGGCCGGCCGCTGTCGCTGGTCCGCTGCCCCCAGGGCGGAGGAAAGCGCTGCTTCTTCCAGAAGCACGACAGCGGCGGCTTTCCCGACGCGGTCGAGACGGTCCCCGTCACCGAGAAGGACGGCAGCAAGGCGGACTATCTCACGGTGACCAAAGCCGCCGGCCTCGTCGGCGCGGTGCAGATGAACACGCTCGAATTCCACATCTGGGGCGCCCACAACGACAAGCTGGAAAAGCCCGACCGGCTAGTCTTCGATCTCGATCCCGACGAGGGGCTGGATTTCGGCGACGTCCGGCAGGCCGCCTTCGACCTCAGGGATCGCCTTGCCGAACTCGGCCTGACCACCTTCGCCATGGTCACCGGCGGCAAGGGCGTCCACGTCGTCGCGCCGCTGGACCGGCGGCAGGGCTGGGACGATCTGAAATCCTTCGCCCGGACCTTTTCCTACCTGCAGGCCAGCGAAGAGCCGGACCGCTACGTCGCGACCATGTCGAAGGCCAAGCGCACCGGCAAGATCTTCATCGACTGGCTGCGCAATGAGCGCGGCGCGACAGCCATCGCGCCCTATTCCACGCGCTCGCGCGCCGGTGCCCCGGTGGCGACGCCCGTGACCTGGGACGAGCTTTCGGAGCTGGACGCGGCCAACGGCTTCACCCTCGCCACCGTGCTCGCGCGGCTGGACACGCCCGATCCCTGGGAGGACTATGCCGCGGTCCGCCAGTCGCTGACCAAGGCGATGCAGAAGGCGGTCGCCGGGTGAGCCTGCGCCGCCGCGCTTGATTCCCGTTCCCCGCTGACGCAGTTTCGCTGCGCATCAGCTCGGAGGTTGCCAATGCCCATTTACGCGCTCGACGAGGACCGGCCGGAACTGCCGGCCGATGGCACGGTGTTCGTCGCGCCGGGGGCCCATGTCATCGGCCGGGTCCGGCTTGGCCGCAATGTCGGCATCTGGTTCGGCGCCGTGCTGCGCGGCGACAACGAATGGATGACTATCGGCGACGACACCAACATTCAGGACAATTGCACCCTGCACAGCGACATGGGCTTTCCGCTGACCATCGGCGCCGGCTGCACGCTAGGCCATGCGGCGATCGTCCACGGCTGCACCATCGGTGACAATTCGCTGATCGGCATGGGCGCCACGGTGCTGAACGGCGCGAAGATCGGCCGCAACTGCATCGTCGGCGCCAATGCGCTGGTGACCGAGGGCAAGGAGTTTCCCGACAATTCGCTGATCGTCGGCGCCCCTGCGCGCGTCGCGCGCACCCTGGACGACGCGGCGGTCGCGGCGCTCAAGCTCTCCGCCGAGCACTATGCCGGCAACGCCAGGCGCTTCGCCAAGGGGCTGGTGCCGATCGAGCCGGGCGACGCGGCCAGTCCGCGCGACTGACTCCGCCCGCCAGGGCCCGCACCGACATTCGCAGCCGCCGGCTGCCCCGACCGCCGTTCCCGTCCGGAGTTCTTCATGCCGCTCTTCACCGATCTCGTGCGATCGCTGCCCGCCTCGGTGCCCTTCGTCGGGCCGGAAGCGCTGGAGCGCCAGACGGGCGTCCGCTTCAAGGCGCGCCTCGGCGCCAACGAAAGCGTCTTCGGTCCCTCCCCCAGGGCGATCGACGCGATGTCCCGCGCTGCCGCCGACAGCTGGGGCTACGGCGATTCGGCCAATCATCACCTGAAGGAAGCGCTGGCGGCCCATTTCGACATCACGCCGGACAACATCATGGTCGGCGAAGGAATCGACGGGCTGCTCGGCCTGCTCGTGCGCCTGACCTGCGAGCCCGGCGACCGGGTCGTCACCTCCCACGGCGCCTATCCGACATTCAACTACCATGTCGCCGGCCACGGCGCGGCGCTGGACTTCGTGCCCTATCGCGACGACCGCGAGGATCTCGATGCCCTGCTGGAGCGCACCCGGGCGCTGAAGCCGAAGCTTCTCTACGTTTCCAATCCCGACAATCCCACCGGCTCCTGGTACGAGGCGGGGGAGATCGAGCGGCTGATCGATCAGGTGCCGCCGGAGACGATCCTCGTCCTCGACGAGGCTTATGCCGACATGGCGCCAGCCTCGGCGCTGCCGGCCATGAGCGTGATGCGTCCCAATCTCCTGCGCTTTCGCACCTTTTCCAAGGCCTATGGCTTGGCCGGCGCCCGGATCGCCTTTGCGATCGGCGAGGCGGAGACGATCCTGCAGTTCGAGAAGGTGCGAAACCATTTCGGCATTTCGCGGGTGTCGCAGATCGGCGCGCTCGCGGCGCTGCGGGACCAGGACTATTTGCGCCGGACGGTGGAGAGGATTGCGGACGCCCGCATCAGGCTGGCAGAGATCGCCCGATCCGCCGGGCTGACGCCCCTGCCCTCGGCGACCAATTTCGTCGCCATGGGTTGCGGCGGCGACGGGGCCTATGCCCGCGCGATCCTGGATGCCGTGATCCGGCGCGGGGTCTTCATCCGCATGCCGGGCGTGGCGCCGCTCGATCGGATGATCCGCGTGACCGTCGGTCGCGACGAGGATCTGGCGGTGTTCGAGACCGCGCTCGGTGAGGCGCTGGCCGAAGTGGGTCCGCCGCCCGAATCCTGAAGCCTGCGTCGCAGGTCAGTCGGTCGGGCGCACATGCGCCGGGCGCCGCTGGCGGTCGTTGCGTCGGCTCAGTGCCGGGTCAGCCACTGGCGCGCACCGCGCAGGGCGGCAGCGATCTCGGCCTTCGTCATCTGGCCGGCCACGTCCTGGCGGTGATAGGCGGCGGCCTGTGATCCCTTGCGGTCGGCCAGGTTGAAATACATGTGGGCGGCGACGAAATCGACCGGGCCGTCATGGCCGCAGGCCGCGCGCATGCCGAGGTCGAAGAGGATGTCGGCGTCGACGAATACCGCGCCGCTGGTGGAGACATCGTCGTAGGTCTGGATGTCGACAGGGGAATCGCATTTGGAAATTTTTGTAGTCTGATTGTTCACTTGCGTTTGCGGTTGCGATGGATTCTTCGCTTGGCCGGCGGATTTTCGCCGTTGGGAGGATGCCGTGGAA
>NZ_JAZHLI010000052.1:0-30701 GCF_036549475.1 Aurantimonas sp. A2-1-M11
AGACCCCACGTTACCGCGACGCCCGCAAGACTTGGTCCCGGCCTGCCCGCTACGGCTTTGACCAGATCGGACTTTCACCGACAGGCATTCATCAGCTTGGCATGACGTACTCCGCGCTAGTGGTGGAAAATCGGACATCAGCAGGTGTGACTGAGGTGGCCACCGGAATGGCCGTTATATTGTCGCCCCTGCGCTTTGGCATCAATGTGCGCTTGGATTCCGGTGGATGTAGCGCGACAATCTGAACCGCCCCGGATTTCCCGGAGACCTCATTTCCTGAGAGAATGGGGTCATCATGACAAAATCGACATCGAAGAGATATTCGCCGGAGGTCCGTGAGCGGGCTGTCCGGATGGTGCGGGAGCATCGAGCCGATCACGCGTCGCAGTGGGAGGCGATTTCTTCCATTGCGGCCAAGATCGGCTGCTCGGGCGAGACGCTGCGAAAGTGGGTGCAGCAGGCCGAGCGTGATCAGGGCGCTCGTGCTGGACAGACGAGCGAGGAACGGGACCGGATCAAGGCTCTTGAACGCGAGGTCCGCGAACTTCGCCAGGCCAATGAGATCCTGCGCAAGGCGTCGGCGCATTTTGATGGCGTGGATGCCCCCTCCCGGCGGCAGCGCAATATGCCAGGTGATGGTCTGCAATGACATCAGGTGAGGGAGACGACATCCATGTCGCAGATTGGAATTATCGGAATCGATCTCGCAAAGCAGGTATTCCAGGTGCATGGGGCTGGCGCGGACGGATCTGTGGCGTTCAGGAAGAAGCTTCCGCGCGATCGGCTTCTGTCGTTCCTCATCGGTCAGCCGCGCTGCGTGGTGGCGATGGAGGCCTGCGCCACTGCTCACGGGTGGGGTCGCGAGATCGAGAAGCTCGGGCATACGGTCCGCCTGATCCCGCCGATCTACGTAAAGCCGTTCGTGAAGCGGCAGAAGAACGACGCCGCCGACGCGGAGGCTATTGTTGAGGCGGCGTCGCGGCCGACCATGCGATTTGTGGCTGTGAAGAGTGAGGCTCAGCAGGCTCGTGCAATGTTGTTCCGTACGCGCGATCTGCTGGTGCGCCAGCGTACCCAGTTGATCAACGCCGTGCGCGGCCATCTCGCTGAGCATGGCGTGGTGGCAGCGCAAGGGCCGGCCCATCTGAAGCGTCTGGCGGGCGTTATCGCGGACAAGGCCTCGCCTCTTCCGGCGATGGTGAGGGAGCTGGGCCAACTCTTTCTTGAGCAGATTGACGAACTCGACACGAAGATCGGCGACCTTGATAAGAAGCTGCGCGCGGTCGCCGGGCAGGCCGAGACGACGCGGCGGCTACAGACCATGCCCGGCGTGGGACCAATAACGGCGGTCGCCGTCGAGACATTCGCGCCGGCCATGCAAACCTTCCGCAGCGGCCGCGGTTTCGCAGCCTGGCTCGGGCTTGTACCGCGCCAGTGCTCGACGGGCGGCAAGCCGCGCCTCGGAAAGACGTCGAAGATGGGACAGCGCGATATCCGCCGGCTACTGATCATCGGAGCGATGTCGGTGTTGAAGGCGAGTTCCCGTTCGGCACCGCCGATAAACTCGTGGCTTTCGCGCATGCTGGCGAAGAAGCCACGCATGCTGGTGGCGATCGCTCTGGCCAACAAGATGGCACGAAGCATATGGGCGATGATGACGAAGCAAGCAGATTACCGAGGTCCGGTAGCAGCGTCAACTTGACCGGAAGATCAAGATGAACTGCTCCGGCGCGTCGGGGGTGTGAGGAGGTCGGCGAATAGTAAGGGCAAATGATCGACAAGATCGCGGATGGGAAAGTCAGTGCCTGAGCATGAGCTTCGAGCTCGCTATTTTGATGTGACCCCGTCCTGCGTATCGCCATACCGGCCAGCGGCCATGATGAGAGCCGTATTTTGAGGCCTGACACATGACCGCACCCGATCACGCGCCCAAACCGTTCGAAAAATCACTTGCACTCACGGGGGCATCCACACACGTCATGGCATACAAGATGCCGCTGCGTGGGGGCATCCACGGCATCAGTTCATTCAGCGTTTTATGGAGCGCTTTTCAAAGGGTGTGGCAGGGGTCGTGGCGATCGATGGAAAGGTGGTGCGCCGCTCCTTCGACCGCGCCAGCGGCAAGTCGGCGCTGCACATGGTCAGCGCCTGGGGCTGCGAGCAGCGTCTGGTGCTGGCGCAGATCGCCACCGACGCCAAGTCGAACGAGATCACCGCGGTGCCGAAGCTCTTGGCGATGCTGTCGCTGAAGGGCACCATCGTGCCGGCCGATGCGCCGAACTGCCAGCGTACGATCGCCAAACAGATCGTCGATCAGGGCGGCGACTATGTGCTGGCGTTGAAGGGCAATCAGGGCAGGTTGCACGATGATGTCGTCACCTTTCTCGATGATCCGGCGCGCGAGGCGGAGGCGGAGGCGCGCACCGTCGATGCCGACCACGGCCGCATCGAAACCCGCACGGCCACAGTCTCGACCGATATCGACTGGCTGCAGGCCGACCATCGCTGGCCCGGCCTTGCCGCCGTCGGCAAGGTCGTCCGGGTGCGTCAGTGCGGGCCGAAGACGACGACCGAAACAGCCTACTATCTTCTCTCGACGGCGCTCTCCGCCGAACGCTTCAACCAAGTCGCCCGTGAGCATTGGAGCGTCGAGAGCCGTCTGCACTGGCGGCTCGACGTCGTCATGAACGAGGACCAGGATCGAACCCGCCTCGGCAACGGCCCCCAAAACATCGCCGTGCTGCGCAACATGGCGCTCAACGTCATGCAGAAGGACGGCTCAAAGGAATCCTTGAAGGGGAAATTCCAAAGGGCAGGCTGGGACAATGCATTCCTCTCTCGCCTGCTCAGCCTGTTCTGAAATGCGATTGCCCTGCATCGCAGCCCCTTGAGAATTGAGAGAGGATGCGCGAAAGAGCGGGATGCGGAGGCTCGACATGCAGTTTTCAGACTTCGACTTTCTTGACTTCGGATGCAGTAACGGTGGCTCGATCAAATTTGCTCAGTCGATGTTTGGCGGACTGGGCCTTGGCCTTGACGCTGATCCTCGCAAGGTCGAGCGCGCCTGCGCTGCCGGATACAACGCGATCGTTCAGGATGTAACGCGCCTCGATCCCCGAACAATGGGAACGGTGCGATATGTGATCATGTCGCATTTTTTAGAGCATCTTCCATCTGCCTCCCTAGCCGAGAAATGCATCCTTTCGGCCTGCAAGGTCGCGGATGAATTCGTTTTTGTTCAACAGCCCTATTTCGACGCGGACGGGTATCTGTTTGAGCACGGCCTGAAGCTTTACTGGTCTCACTGGCGCGGCCATACGCTGCACATGACTATGCTGCAATTACAATCGGCGTTTGAGAAAGCACGCTGCGAGGGCCTTTGCGGCCGATATCTGATCGGTCGCCGTTTCCCTATCCTGGACAGCTCAGCAAAGGAAGTTCACCGGCTATCATCGCCGATCGATCAGGTCACGTTCGATCCGAAAAAGCATGAGGACAGACCGAACCTGTCGTTTACAACTCCCGTGTTCAGGGAGTTATTTGGATTGGCGTTACGCCACGAAGACGTAAACGACGCCGCACTGGTGAAGATACTGAAAAATACGGATATTGTTTTCGATTCCGCTAGCACGTTTCATCCTGACAAAGTACCCATATTGCTTACTTCGGACAATCGGAGGATAAACAATTACCGGCTTCTTCCTAACTACTTCGGTTCCGCGGCTCGCCGACTCGCAAGACTGTGGCCTTGGGTATAAAACACCTCGGATACCTAGATAAACGATCAAAATCGAAGTTTGATGTCAAATTCAGGGTTATACTCCGGTCGAAGTTGCTTTGAGGCGAGGAACTCCGGAGGCCTCCCGCCCGATCATTACGAGATTTTATGGGTGATGCTTGCCCTCACCGATCGATCACTCCGAACAACGAGAGATTCTTCTTTACTGCGGTGCAAGAATTCGCATGTCAACTCTCCGATCTGCTGTCGCGCGATCGAGCAATGCCTAGGTCATCGACCGGTTTGACCGCGCGGTCGGCTATGCTGACGTGGCGGACGTTTGGAACGCGGTGAGCATGGAGTGGGCATGATCCGTCTCGCCATCGCCATTACCCTACTCGCCCCCCCCCTGCCGTGGCCCGCACGATTCCGGTCTGCTCCGGCAGCGATCAGGCGGAGCGGAAGCTGACACGCATCGTCGACGGCGAAACCGGCGGGAAGCGCGGCGTGAGGTGGCGGGCCCTAAACGTCAAACCGCCCGAGATGAGCCAGCTCGAATGCGCCGCGGAAAGTGGCTCGGGCTGGCTGCCCGCGATCGGCGGCGCCAGTTGATCGCCGGCGGCTACCGGATAGAGTGGACGGAAGGTCGCGGGCGCTACGGGCGAGAACTCGCCACCGTGATCCTTTCGGACAGGGTGCGACTCCGGCTAGGTCTTGATCAAAGACGGGCTGTCGCAGCCTTAACTGAAGAGGGCCATAGCCTGTGCCGGAAGAGCCATCCCAGTCCCGCACACGATCGACACACTCGGCAAGCTGACCTACAACGAGATGAGCCTTGTCTGGTACTGTGACGGCTGCAATCGGAAAATGGACCTGACGCTTGAGCGGATGATTGCGATCTCGGGACACCATCAGGTGTCCATTCGTTGGCAGCCTCCGATCAAATGCGCCGATTGCGGCATCAGGAACGTCGGCGCCAAGGTGCAGGCAAAGGTGCCGGGGAGGAGATAGGGACTCGTGATCAGAAACATCGAAATCGCCGCACGCCGCGTATTGGCTTGGCTGCAGCGATCCCCTCCCCCAATCACTGTGCAGGACTCGGTCACCCGGCTCCTGAAAAGTCATGGGGTGGAAGGTGCCCAGCGGGTGGCCGTAGGCATCCGAGAAATCGCTGAGAGGAGTGGCGACCGTAACAGCCATTTGCACTGGGCTTGGGTCGTGCGGGAACTTGAGCGGCAAACCAGGTACCCGCCTGAGCCTGATAAGGCGAGGCGGCGCATCGACCCTTAAGACGCGACCTTTCTATCCTTTCGCTCGCCGCGAGCGACGATCCGTAAGACCGTATTTCCGTCTGGCCGGGCGGCTTGCCCTACACTGTCTTGTTCGAGGGTTGCTCGGATGGGCCGAGCCGATCCTCCCCGGCAGGAGGGCAAGCCATGGAGCATTCTACAGAAGTTTTCGTCGGTATCGACGTGTCCAAGCTGCGCCACGCCATTGCGGTGGCCGATGGCGAACGTGGGGGCGAGGTTCGTTATGAGCTATGGCGGAAACTGCGTAACCGTCCGGTGACGTTTAGATCAATTGAGGCTGCAGCATTTTTGTACTTCTTGCCGGAACCGCAGGGGCACGGATCGTTGCGACCGACTTTGCCGAAGGTCGGCAACGGTGCGAGAGCGCTGGTGGCGTTGGCGAGGCGCCAAGCATTCAAGGCGAGAACCCAGCGTGGGATGAGAACGGGCCCCGTATCGTCGAAAGCGTTGGTCTCGTCCTCGGACATCGGGCCTGCGTCGCGAGCGATTGTGACGAGATGGAGAAGTCCGGCGAGTGCGACCTTAGCGTCCTCGTCGCCGCTCTTTGCGATGGCTATCCAGCACTGCGGCCTCAGGTCGACTGCTCGGCCGAAGCCGTCGGAAAATGCCAGCTCAAAACTGTCCGAATTCCGGGAGGCACGTGAATGTCGGTTTTACGCATCGTCGACCATTATCGCTCCCGCACCGAGGCCATAATACCGGTCCGCGCTTGATCTGACTCGGTTGTGATTGTCTTGTCTTGGGTGAGCGTGATTCCCTGTTCCCGTCAATGGAGGGAACGAGCGATGGCCTTGAAAATCAACGAGGATCTATCGCCTGCGGAGCTTCGGGCTCTGGCACGGCGAGAGACCAACGGGCGGGTGGCGAGCCGTCTTCTGGCGCTGGCGGGCGCGCTGTCGGGGATGAACCGAGCGCAAGCGGCAGAGGAGGCCGGCATGGACCGGCAGACGCTGCGCGACTGGGTGCTGCGCTACAACGCTGAGGGCGTGGCGGTTCGGCAAGCATGTTCATCCCGCCAGCCTGTCGCGCATTCTGCGCCGTAACGGCATTTCGCGACAGAAGGCCCGGTCGACCCACCCTCAGTGCGATCCGGGGCGCCAGGCGCGCTTCAAAAAGGGGCTCGCGGAGGTCCTGAAAGCAGCAAAGCTCGACCATCCCGGCAAGCGGATTGCGCTGTGGTTCCAGGACGAAGCAAGGGTTGGCCAGAAAGGCCGCCTCTGTCACCGCTGGTGGACTCGCGGCAAGCGACCACCCGGGCTCTGCGACCAGCGCTTCGAATGGACCTACCTTCGGCGCCGTCGAACCCTCCACCGGCCAGTCCTTCGCTCTGGTCCTGCCCTATGCCGACAAGGCGATGATGAACCTCTACCTCGCCGAGTTCGCCATTCCTGACGACGTCCATGTTGTCATGGTCCTCGACGGCGCCGGATGGCACGGTGAAAAGGCCCTCGACGTCCCGACGAACATCACCCTCGTCGCGCTTCCGCCCTACAGTCCCCAACTCAACCCGGTCGAGCGGCTGTGGCTCTATCTGCGCGAGACATCTCTCAGCCTCTGCGTCTTCCGCGACAGGCAAGCCATCATCGACGCTTGCTGCGACGCTTGGAACCGCGCCACCAAAGATCAAGCCCGCATCCGGTCCCTCTGCAACTATCCCTACATCAAAGCGGTCAGTTCATGAGCTGGTCGGTATAACATTGTCTGGCCTGTCGCGCCGCAGGGCTCGGGCGAGCCTGTGAATCCGGATGGCGCGGTTGAGTTCGCCGCCGAAGATCAGCACCAGGGCAGCGAGGTAGAGGAAATACAGTGCCGCGATGATACCCGCCAGACCTGCGTAATAGCTGGCGTAATTGGCGAACTGGCCGATGTAGAGCGAAAACGCCGCTACCAGAATTGACCACGCGATAAGCGTGAACAGGACACCCGGCCACATGTTGCTAAAACGAGATCGGCGGGCCGGCAGGAAGACATGCGCCACGAACAATGCGGCGGCGAGGATTGCCGCGGTCGCGGGATAACGGATCAGGCCGGGCGTCACGGACGATGGCTCGAAACCCGGCATCACCTGATGCAGGAACGAGCCGGCCCGGGGCGCCAGTACCAGCAGATAGCCCACCGCGACCAGCACCAGCCCGGTCAACACGACCGTAAGCACTTCGAGGGTGTAGAGGACGATGGTTGAGCGGGTTTCCCTTATGTCGTAGGCCCGGTTCAGGCCGACCCGCACGCCGTCGACGCCGCCGATGGCGAACCAGATCGTGAGGAGGACACCGACGCTGAGAACGCCGCCGCGCTGGACCGTCAGGATGCTCAGCACTTCCGCCACCAGCGGCTCTGCCAGAGCCGGCGGTACGATTGCGATCAGGAAGGTGACGAGGCCATCGGCCATGTCGCGGTTACCGATGAAGGCGGTCAGCGAACTGGCAAAGATGAGGAAGGGGAAGATGGCAAGGACCGCACGGAACGCGATGTTGCCGGCCAGCCCCATCGCATCGTCGTTCCAAAGCCGCAGGATCGCTTCCCGGAGGACGGCCCAGACTGCCCTCCAGCCTGAGCCATAGATGAGATCGGTCGGTTGCTCGCTGAGGATGCCGTGAGGTCGACGCTTGTCGCGCGCTGTTTCCTGTTCCGCCTTCGCGTCCATTCAGCCGCTCTCGCACCCGCTCGCCGCTCTTGCAATCAATCGCGCGGCCGTCAGCCTCCCAACGCGCGCGAACCAAAACGGCTCCGCCCGTGACGGATCAGCGGGACCAGCGTGGCAGGTGGCGCTTCCAGCGTTCGCCGGCTCGCAGCCCCATGATCCGCACGCGGCGGCGGCCCGTGACGCGCTTCTCGACCTGGGTGCCGGTTTCCGGCTGGGCCTGCTCATCGTCCGAGGGCTCCTTGACCGCTACGGACACCGCGTCTTCGACCCGTGCCGTGATCGGCTCGGGTTCTGCATGCGGTTCAGGCTGGATTGCGGTCTCGACAACAACCGTCTTGCGCGGCCGCCCCCGGCGGCGAACGGGACGCTCCTCTGGTTCGGCGTCCGGCTCCGGCGTCACCGGATCGCTCGCTCGGCTCTGCAAGATGCGCGGCTGGCGGGTCGCCTCGGGCTTGGCCGGCTTCGGTTCCGGCTCGGCCTGCAACGACGCTGTGGTCTCGACGTACTCGTCCAGGGCCAGATCGCTCTCGGCTTTGGCGATCAGATGGGACACATCCGACCAGACGGATTTCTTCTTGCCGTCTGACGAAAGCTTGCGCCGCTTCACGGCAACGGTGAACGGTCTTGACTGTGGTTTCATCGGGCTCAACAGAAAGTGCAATGGGAGCCGGAGGAAAACCGGCGGAACATGCGACGAATCGGATGGATCGCGGCCGACATGGCCGTCCTCCTCTATAATTATGTACTATCGAACGAAATGCCAATGATCTGCGACAGAATAAGTGCGGGACAGCCGCCCCCGAACGGCGGATCGGTCGCGGCTTTGTTCCACCCACGTAACGAATCGTCTTCGCCGCGATGCCCCGGGCATCGATCCCCGGCCCCATCCGTCGGCGCCGCCCATTAGGACGCTGGACAATCCCTGCGTCGCGCAAATGCCGCTGTTGCGGTCCACCCCGCAGACACCACGCCCCTCTCGCCCTAGACTTCCCCGGATGGAGCGACTGGCGGACACGGGATCGAAGGATATGCGGGCGAGAGGCGACACGCGCTCCCTCGCCCACGCATGGCCGGCACTGCTGGGCACTGTCGTTCTTGCCGGCCTCTGGCTGAGCCCGCTGGTGGAGTTGAGCCGGCGCGCCTTTTCCGCGCACATGATCCTGCATTTGGGGATCGTCACCCTGGCCGCCCCGCTCCTGGTGATCGGGCTCCGTCGGTTCGGGATCGGCCTTCAGGCCATTCGGCCGGGCATCGCATCGGCGGCCGCCGCCTCGGCCTTCGACATGTTCGTGATCTGGGGCTGGCACACACCGGTCCTGCACGAGGCGGCGGCCCGCCACGCCGAGGTGTTCGTGTTTCAGCAACTCAGCTTCCTGGCTGCCGGCCTGCTGCTCTGGGCCGTCAGCTTTGCCGGCCGGGGCCGTGGCGCCGCGGCCATCGGCGCCTTCGCCATGTTCACGACCTTTGCGCACATGACCATGTTGGGCGCTCTTCTCGCCCTGGCCCCAGCCCTGATCTACGCGCCCGACGTCTGCATCGGTGCGTTCGGCTTCGAGACGCTGGAGGATCAACGGCTGGGCGGCGTGCTGATGGCGGTGTTCGGCGGGTTTCCCTGTCTTGTCGGAGCGCTCGTCCTGGTCCAGCGGCTCGTCGGGGAGGACACGGCGCCCGCGCAACCCGGGACGGGCCTTTGACGCCCTCGCCACGCCGCGCCAAACTGTGCGTTCCCGGATCCTTTACACAGCTTTGACGCAAGCCGACCTTTCTCGCCGAGTTTCGGGCTCTATCCTGCTGGGCTCGTTGTCTGCTTCGCCGGAGTTCGCGGCCAGTGTGACCGAAGGCAGGAGCAGGGTTTGCATCGCAGTATTGCCGACTACGCCATGATTGGGGACTGCGAGAGCGCGGCCCTCGTCTCCCGGGACGGATCGATCGACTGGCTCTGCCTGCCACGCTTCGATTCCCGCGCCTTCTTCGCCGCGCTCCTCGGCACCACCGAGAACGGCCGCTGGCGCATCGCCCCCAGCGACATGCAATTCACAACGACGCGGCGCTACCGGGACGGCACGCTGATATTGGAAACGACCTTCAAGACGGCAACCGGCAGCGCCACGCTCGTCGATTTCATGCCGCCGCGCGACGGCGTAGCCAATGTCCAGCGCATCGTCGTCGGCGTCGAAGGCCAGGTCGATTTCGATTTCGATCTGGTGATGCGATTCGACTACGGGCGGTCGATCCCCTGGGTCACGCGTATCGATCGCGACACGATTACGGCGGTCGCCGGCCCGGAAATGCTGACCATGCACGCGCCGGTCGAACTCCACGGCGAGGACATGCACACGAAGGGACGCTTTACCGTTGCGGCGGGTGAGCGCCTGGCCTTCAGCCTCGCCCATCAGGCGTCCAACCAGGAGCCAGTGCGGCCGACCGACGCCGAAACAACGCTGCTCGACACCGAGGCCTTCTGGACGGAATTCTCCTCGCGCTGTCCGGAGGTCGGCAACTGGACCGAGGAGGTCCGGCGCTCGCTGATCACGCTGAAGGCGCTCACCTACCGCCCTACCGGCGGCATCGTCGCCGCCGCCACGACGTCCCTGCCGGAAGAGATCGGCGGCAGCCGCAACTGGGACTATCGCTATTGCTGGCTGCGAGACGCAACGCTGACGCTGATGGCGTTCATGGATCTGGGCTATTACGAAGAGGCCGAAGCCTGGCGCGAATGGCTGATGCGCTCGGTCGCAGGCGATCCCGCGCAGATGCAGATCATGTACGGCGTCGCCGGCGAGCGCCATCTCCTGGAATGGGAAGTCCCCTGGCTGGAGGGCTTCCGGTCCTCCCGGCCGGTGCGCATCGGCAATGCCGCGTCCGAGCAGTTTCAGCTCGACATCTACGGTGAGGTCGCCGACCTGCTGGCGCAGGCGCGCGCCGGCGGCCTGGCGCCGCATCCGCGCTCCACGGCCCTCGCCCATTCGGTCATGCCGTTCCTTGAAAAGGCCTGGCACCGGCCGGACGAAGGCATCTGGGAAATCCGCGGCGACAGCCGCCATTTCGTCCACAGCAAAGTCATGACCTGGGTCGCCTTCGACCGCGCGGCAAAGATGGCCGCCGCAGTCGAGGGCGGCGATCCCCACGCCCGACAATGGCGCAAGGTGGCGGACGATATCCATGCCGACGTCTGCGAGAAGGGCTACGACGCCGAACTCGGCACCTTCGTCCAAGCGTATGGCTCGAAAGCGTTGGATGCCAGCCTCCTGCAGATTCCGCTGACCGGCTTCCTGCCGGCCGACGATCCGCGGGTGCTCGGCACGGTCGCGGCGATCGAAAATCGTTTGCTGCGCGACGGGCTCGTGCTCCGCTATGACAACGGCGATACCGACGATGGCCTCGACGGCGAGGAAGGCGCGTTTCTCGCCTGCTCCTTCTGGCTGGCCGACGTCTATGCGTATCTCGGGCGCTACGACGATGCCGTCACGCTCTACGAGCGACTCTGCGGCCTGAAGAACGACGTCGGCCTTCTGGCCGAGGAATACGATCCCGTGGCCGACGAGATGCTCGGCAATTTCCCCCAGGCCTTCAGCCATGTTGGCGTGATCATCACCGCGCTGAACCTGGCCCGGGCCAAGGGGCCGGCGTTCGAGCGCGGCGAAGTCGCCGAGTAGCTGGATGGGACCTGCCATCGGACCGGATTCTACGAAGCAAAGCAGGGCCCCGAGCCATTGACGAATACATATCTCTTCGGTTATGAATTGCCGACAAATAGCTCGATGGTTATGAATGACGGCGTCCCATGATGTCCTGTTCCATGCGTTGGCCGACCCGACGCGGCGGGCGATCTTCGAGCGCCTGTGCCGCGAGGGAGAGCAGACGGTCGGCGGGCTGACGGCCGAGGCCGGCGTCTCGCAGCCGGCGGTCTCGAAGCACCTGGGGGTACTGAAGCGGGCCGGCCTGGTACGCGACCGGCAGGCCGGCCGCCAGACCCATTACACGGCCCAGATCGAAGCGCTCGCCCCGCTGATCGATTGGGCAAAGCAGCTGGAATCATACTGGCAGAAGCGGTTTGACGATCTGGAGAGCCTTCTCGGGAGGATGGATCAGTGAGCGAAACCGAAATCCTCGCGGTCGTCGTGGAGTGGGAGTTCCCGTTTCCACCGGAGAAGATCTGGCGCGCACTCACACAGCCGCATTTGATCGCCGAATGGCTGATGACGAACGACTTCCAGGCGCAGGTGGGTCACGACTTCCGTCTCAGCGCCGACTGGGGCAGCGTCGACTGCCGGGTCCGGACGGTCGAGCCGCACCGGGCGCTGTCCTACTCCTGGGACACCAAGGATCTCGTCAGCGTCGTCTCGTGGACCCTCACGCCGACCAGCGCCGGGACAGTCCTGCGTATGGAGCAGTCGGGCTTCCGGCAGGATCAGCAGCCCTATTACCGGGGCGCGCAGGTCGCTTGGCCGCGCTTCCTCGCCAATCTGGAGCAGGTGCTGGCACGCATGGGTTGAGACCGACGGCACAACGCCTACGGCCCGTTGCCTTCAAGCAAAAGAGGTTTTGATGCACTGGAACTCCGGGATCCGGCAGTTTCACCGCTGGCTGTCCATTATCTTTGCGCTGGTCGTCGCCGCCATCTTCGGTGCGCTCGCTGCCGGATGGGAGCCCGCGGAGTGGGCGTATTTCGTGCCCCTCCCGCCGCTCGCGCTGCTTCTGGTGAGCGGGCTCTACCCGTTCGCCCTGCCCTATCTCCGGAAATCTCGCGCCGGCCACACGCTTGCCACTCCGGAGTGAACGGATCGGTCGGTCCGACCCCGCCTGGCGCCGAGCCTGGGCGGACGGGCCGGACCGATTTCTCAAGGAACCGAATCAACCTTTGCGTGATCGCTTCCGTCGTTCAGGAGCCATTCAGTTTCACGGACGTTAAGTGAAAACATCGCATTATTGTTGTCCGGAGGTCAGAATGAGATTGTTCAAATCGTTTGCGGTCAAGTCACTGGCCGTCGCTCTGGCCCTGGCGGTTGCGCCGGCCACGATGCCGGCTGGTACGCCACTCGGCATATCCATGGCGCAGGCCGGGCCATATGCCGGGGCGAACGTCCAGCTTGTGGGCGGGCGCTATTACGGCAATCGCCGCTATCGGGGTGGTCGCCATTATCGCGGCGGACGGCATTATCGCGGCCATCGCTATCACCGCCGCAATCGCGGCATCAGCTCGGGCGGCGCAGCCATCCTCGGCGGCATTGTCGGCCTTGGCATCGGTGCGGCCATTGCCAGCCAGCCGCGGTATTACGATGGGCCGCGTCCACTTTACCGCGTGGCGCCGCGTGGGGCCTATGGGCCGGCCTACGGCACCGGAGAATGGTATCGTTATTGCGCCGCGAAATACCGGTCGTTCGATCCGCGCAGCGGCACCTACCAGCCCTATCATGGGCCGCGTCGGGTTTGCCGCTGATCGCCAGCTGCCCCCTGCTTCCGACCGGTCTACCCACTCGGGATGATCATTGCGAAAGGACCTGCCGCATCGCCTGCGGCAGGTCCTTTGCGTTCGGGGTTCGTCGCGTTCGGCCAGTCGACCGCCTATTATACGGCGGGCTTGCCCAGCGGCTGCGTCGCCGTCTCTAGCCATGCGCGATCGTCCGCGTCCAGACGCGGGCCGAGCGCCTCGCGTACCCTGCCGTGATAGGCGTCGAGCCAGGCGATCTCGTCGGACGTGAGGAGGCTCGTCTCCACCAGCCGCGTGTCGATCGGTGCCAGCGTCAGCGTCTCGAAGCCGTGCATGGCGATGTCGCCGCCCGGTATGTCGGTCGCCGGCTCGGTCAGGATCAGGTTCTCGATCCGGATCCCGAAGGCGCCCTCGCGATAGTAACCCGGCTCGTCGGACAGGATCATGCCTGCCTCGATCACCGCCATGCCCCGACGCGAGATTGATTGCGGCCCCTCATGCACGGCCAGATAGGAACCGATCCCGTGGCCGGTGCCATGGGCGAAGTCGCAACCCGCCTTCCACAAGGCGATGCGGGCAAGAGGATCGAGATCGACGCCGCGCGTGCCGTTGGGAAACCGCGCCGTGGCGATGGCGATCATTCCCTTGAGCACCAGCGTGAACCGGCTACGCATCTCGCTGGTCGGCTCGCCCACCGGCACCGTGCGGGTGATGTCGGTCGTGCCGTCTACATATTGCGCGCCCGAATCCAGCAGGAACAGTTCGCCCTCGCGCAATAGCCGGTCAGAATCCCGGTTCACCCGGTAGTGGACGATTGCCCCGTTCGGCCCGGAACCGGC
The DNA here is from genome assembly GCF_036549475.1 of Aurantimonas sp. A2-1-M11. Classification (NCBI taxonomy): domain Bacteria; kingdom Pseudomonadati; phylum Pseudomonadota; class Alphaproteobacteria; order Hyphomicrobiales; family Aurantimonadaceae; genus Aurantimonas; species Aurantimonas sp. A2-1-M11. Next base: position 13,943 of record NZ_JAZHLI010000052.1, read on the forward strand.
GATGGTGTCGAAGGAGATGTCCTTCAGCGCGGAGCCATCCTGTTCGGCATGCTCGGCCCGCACCGCCTCCAGCATCTCTGCCGCAAGGATCTCGGTCACCGTGCCCGGCTCCTGGCGATCGAGCCAGGCGAGAAAGCGCGTGACCGCCACGCCGTCGCGCAGATGCGAGGCACGGGCACCTGCGATCTCGCCGGCATTCTTGATCGCCCGCGGCAGCCGCGCCGGGTCGGGCATCTCGACCACCGTGCCGCCGGCTCCCTCGACGATGGTCGAGAGCCTGCCCGCGGCAAGCTGCGGGTCGAGGCCGATCGCGCGCCCGGCGGCCTCGCCTCTGACTGCCGGCTCGAACGCGTCCGGCTCTGCGATGTCGGCCAGATCCGCAAGATGCGCGGTGACCGCAGCGTCCAGCTTGGCGGGATTGACGAAAAGCGTCGGACGCCCCTTCGCCCGAACGATCGCGAAGCTCAGCATCAACGGCGTATGCGAGACGTCCGAGCCGCGGATGTTGAAGGCCCAGGCGACGGACGAGGGATCGGTGAGGATCGTGGCGTCCGCCTTGGCCGCCGCGATCGCCTTCGCCAGATCCGCCAGCTTCTCGCTCGCCGCCCGGCCGGCGAATGTCTCCGGATGGACGACGGCGCGGCCCGCCGGCGGCGCCGGGCGGTCGTTCCAGATCCGGTCGACGGGATTGGCGGCCAATGCGACGAGTTCGCCGCCGACCGATTCCAGTGCGGCCCGCAGCTTGCGCTCTTCGCCCGCCGTATGCAGCCAGGCATCGAAGCCGATGCGCTTGCCGGCAGCCTCACGCTTGAGGAAATCGGCGAGCGAGGTGTCGGCCGAGGCTACGGGTTCGAAGACGGTCAGGTCGACCTGCTGGCGCACCTGCAGCGTATAGCGGCCATCGACGAGAATGACGGCGCTTTCGTCCAGCACCACGGCGACGCCCGCCGAGCCGGAGAAGCCGGTCAGCCATTCCAGCCGCGCCGCCGAAGGCGGGATGTATTCGCCCTGATGCTCGTCGGAGCGCGGTACGATGAATCCGTCGATGCCGTCGGCGCGCAGGCCGTCGCGCAGACGGGCGACCCTTGCCGCGCTCTGGGAGAAATCGGCGATCTCGTCGAAGCTCTGGAACATCAATCGGCTTTCGGAAAATGAGGAGGCCACGGCTAGGCGAGGCGCATGGAGTGCGGTGCCGGAACATATGCGTTGGGGAAAGAAGCGCAAAGGTTACCGGAGTATGACACCACTGGCGATGTTGCACTGCAAAAACGGGATGGACCTATGCAGTGGGGACTCTACCAGTCTTGGCCGCGCACCCGCATATTAGCGTCAACGGGAGGCCACGAGCCGAACAGGAGACTTTCCATGGCGACATCCACCTATACCGACGTATCCCTGCGCAATTCCGCCCGATCCAGGGGCTTCATGCGCAACATGCTCGACCGGGTGATCGAGGCGCGCGAGCGCGAGGCCCGCCGCTATGTCGATCACCATTTCTCGATGACGGGCCGCGAGGATTTCGGGGCGAATGCCCGAGAGTCGCTCTTCGAAGGCCGCGCTCCCGAGCGGGGCTGACAAGCCCGGCCGCCCCGTTGCGGCCGCTTCCAACCGATTCTGACGCCGGCCGCAGCTACCCTGCGCGCCGGCGTTTTCGTGTCCCGTGCCACGCGGTTGGCCAGCCTGCACCAGTTTCGACGCTGCATCTTCTGCGCGAGCCCCATTTGCCTGCAACGCCTATGACCGACGTCATGTTTATTGTATCCGAAGCCGTCTTGCCCTGGTACGACGCCCTGCACGCAGAACGCGGTTCGCTGAACGACGACTTCGGCGATCGCTGAGAGCCAGGTTCGCGAACTGCTGTCCCGCTGGGGATCTGACCGCCGCGGCGCGGTGGCGCGTTGCGCAATAAAATGCGCCCATCCGCCAGTGAGCGCGTTACAGGCTGTTGGCAGGGCTTTTACGCTACAGCCCATGGAATTCTTGCTGGCCCGCGTGCATTATCGGGATACCAATCCACGGTGTCGCTCGGCAATCAGAGGCATGCGCCTTGTAGGGCGGGGCGATCGCTCTAGACGTAGTCGCCATTGATACGGTCCCAGCCCCGCGGCGAGAGCTGGAACCGCACGGCCGGATCGGTCGGCCGTAGCTCATCGATGGCGTGGCTGAGGTAGCGGCAACTGAAGGAGAGGACCGCAGCGGTGACGATGTTGAAAGCCGTCCCGCGCCTGTTTGGGTTCTCCAGCACGGGATCGTGGAAGCGATCCAGACGGGCAAGGCGACTGCCCACGCCAGGCTGTTGCGCCAGCGGAAACGGGTGTGCAATTTTATGCTTTTGTTAGGAGAGATCCTTCCATGAAGAGCGGACATGACCTCGCCGGCCTGATGAAGTTCGTCACCCGAGACGAATGGGCAGGAGCATTTGAAGGCGTGCTGGCCGAACATATCAACCTGGGCCTCGACGCATTCGATCTTGAATATGAGGACATTCCCGATCTCCTCAGCGAGCACTGGGCGCGCACCCTGTGGGGTTGCGCCTTCGAAGACTTCCTCACCCGGCCCGTTGACCCGCTCGGGCGCAGCGTTGTTGACGACTACCTCAAGCGCCGTGGCTGGAAGGAGGGCGCGCAGCGACGGCGCTACATAGCAGCACTCTCCTACACCTTTATGAGCCTTTACGAGGTCAGCGACATCGTGCCCGGCGAGTCCTTTCATGCGCGCGATCTCCTTCTCGGCGGCGATCCGCTTCTCGTCCGCGAGAAGAGCGCAACTCAAACCCTGAAGTCCGGGGACAAGATCGGCGCGCGGTTGGTCGATCTCGGCGATCGCATCATCATCGGCGGCGGCCTGTTGCCCTTCGCCCCCGAGGCTGCCGACATGCTGATACGCGGACTGAAAGGCGTCGGTGCGGAAGTTTCCGGATACCCGGGAACGATGCCCCCGCTCGACGAGGCGGCGCTGCGCAGGGCCGCGCCGGTCTTCACCACGGCGTGGCTGCTCGACGTTCTGCCCAAAGTACTCGGTGAAATGCCCACAATCCTCAACAGTGATGGCGAGGAACTGGTGTTCCACCAGTTCCGCTATCCGCTGGCCAAAGGCGTGCGGCAGAAGGATATCGCGGCACAGCTGGACGCAACCGGCATCCTAACGCGGGTGCGAGCGAAGGTTTGGGACTGGCTCGGCGAACGGCCAGGTGGTGTCACAGCGGCTAGCGATGGGGCGGAAGCCATCATGCCGGATGGCCGGATCATTCTCGGCCACGTCGAACTGGAAGGCCGATTCCTGATCCTCACGACGAACTCGGTCTCACGCGCCGACCGGTCGTCGACGTTGTTGCGAGAAACGCTGGGCGATCGAATCCTGGATCCAACGGTTCGGATCGAAACGATGCATGATCTTGCAGAGCAGGTGCTCGACGACGATGAGATTCCGGATCTCGACGATGAAGACATGGACATTCCGCCGGAGATTGCTGCCTCGCTCGTTCATCAACTCCTCGACGAACAATACCTACGGACGCTCGACGAGCCGGTGCCGATGCTGGGTGGTCTGTCGCCCCGCGCTGCTGCCGCCAGAGACGGCGACCGCAGTAAAGTCGTCGACTGGCTCAAGTACCTTGAGAGCGTGTCCGGCAGAACCGGGGACCCGGCCGATCCCATGGCGTCCTATGACTTCGCCTGGATTTGGAAGGAACTTGGCATCGAGAAGCTGCGACCGTGATGCCTGCTGCGAACCGGTTTGTCGACAATGCACATAGCGCTTCATGCGCTATCCCGACGACGCCGAGCCGCGCTCCGTCCATTCGGCGCAGCACCGACAGCGTGATCCGTTGTCCTCCGCGTTCAGCCTAGCGCAGATGCAGGGTCACCCATTCTCCGCGCACCAGCGTGCTGCAGTGATAGAGGCCCTGGTTGCGGAAGGCGGCCAGCACAGCATTGCGCTGGGTGGTGAGGATCCCCGAAAGGACGATGTCGCCGCCGCGCGCCAGATGCCGCGAGAATTCCGGCGCCAGCTTCATCAGCGGGCTGGCGAGAATGTTGGCGACGATCAGATCGTAGGGTGCCCGCTCGCGGATCGGCTCGGCACCGAAGCCGGTTGCCGTGGCGCAGGTGACGTACTCCGCCACCCCGTTGGCCGCCACATTGGCCCGCGCCACCCGCACGGCAATCGGGTCGATGTCGGTCGCCAGAACCGGGATGCGGGCAAGCTTGGCCAGGCCGATCGCCAAGACCGCGCTGCCGGTTCCCAAATCCAGCGCATTGCGCGGCCTGCGCCGTGAGGACAGCCGGGCGATCGTCTCCAGGCAGCCGGCGGTGGTGCCATGGTGCCCGGTCCCGAAAGCCTGCCCAGCCTCGATCTCGATCGCCAGATCGTTGCTCTTCACCTTGTCGCGGTCATGGGCGCCATGCACCAGGAACCGGCCCGCACGCACCGGCTTGAGCGCGGCCAGGACGTCGGCCATCCAGTCCTTGTCGGGCAGGTCCTCGCGCACGATGTCGCCGGCCCGCGCCTTGCCCACGGCCTTAGTGAACATCTCGGCCGCGGCTTCGCCATCGGGCGCGTCCACGTAGGCCGAGACCTCGAAGACGGCATTCGCCTCGTCCACCTCGGCGAGTGCCACCGGTGTGCCGGCCTCCTCGAAAGCGAGCTCGACCGCATCATAGATGGCTTCGGCCTCTGCCTTCCCCGCCCGGACGAAGAAACGGATCTGGGGCATTATCGCGCATCCGCTTTCGGCTTTGCCGCTTCGGCGGTCTTGCGTGCCTTCTCCGCCCGCGACTCCCGTTCGGTGGTCGTCGCCTTTACGATCTTCTCCTGGTCACGCTGCGGCGGCTTGGGGCCGAAGGAGATGATCGTGTCGCCTTCGCTCGGGGTGCCCGACCCCTCGCCCGCGGCAAAGATCAGGTTCCCTGTCGGGCGGATCCACATCACCACGTGGGTGCCCTCCGGCCTGGTCTCGGAATATCGCTCGTAGCTGAACTCCTCGGTCAGCCGTGTCGCCTGGAAGTTCCAGCCGTCGACCACGAGGTCGCGCAGTTCCACGAAGGTCTTGGGCGGCTGGAACAGCGGCAGGCCGCCGATGGTGAAGTTCATCGAGCGCCGGTCGGAGCCCTCGTTCTTGCCGATCTGAAAGACTTCCGACCGGCCGATCTCCGGGCCGAAATCGGTACAGACCAGGGCGTTGTAGGCCTCGTTGTCGGTCGCCGCGACCATGTGGGCGAAGCGTGAGAGGTTGAGATTGTGGTGTGCCGCCTCCGACAGGATCTCGCCGTACCACACCTCGATCTCGGCCAGCCGCGCCTCGGAGATGCGCGACCAGTTGGCGTCGGCGATCAGCACCGGCACCTCCTGCGCCTTCAGGCGGCGGGCAAAGGCGATGGTGAAGCGCGAGGCGCCCACGAAGAGAACACCCGGCCTGTCGGCCGAACGCAGGTCCAGCGCCCGGGCCAACGGCCCCAGCGTGAAGCCGTGCAGCAGGATCGAGATCGCCACCAGCGCGAAGGTATAGGCGATCATCCGGTCGGCATCGGCCACGCCCAGCTCGCTCAGCGTGGCGCCGAACAGACCGGCGACCGCCACGGCGACGATGCCGCGCGGCGCGATCCAGCCGACCAGCAGGCGTTCGCGCCAGGTCAGGCCGGCGCCCATTGTGCTAGCGAAGATCGCGATCGGGCGAACCACGAACAGCACCACGGCGAGGAAGCCGACAACCCGCCATTCCAGGCTCGCCAGCACGTCCCACTGCAGCGAGGCGGTGAGAATGATGAACAGGCCGGAGACGAGGAGCAGCGTGATCGTCTCCTTGAAGCGCCTCAGATCGCTGAGGCTGGCGATCCGTGTATTGGCCATGGTGATGCCCATGACCGTCACGGTCAGCAGGCCGCCCTCCTCCAGCACCAGATTGGTCAGGGAGTTCATGGCGACGACTGCGACCAGCAGGATCGGCGCCTTGAGATATTCCGGCGCCTCGCCGCGCGCGAAGATCCAGCTCAGGAAGCGCCCGGCGATATAGCCGCCCGGAATGGCGATGAGGATCGCCAGGGCCACGTTGGTGATCAGGTTCTCGGCCTGGTGGCCGATGGTGAGGACGAGATAGGTCTCGAACGCGATCACCGCGAAGAGCGCGCCGATCGGATCGTTGACGATCGCCTCCCAGCGCAGGATCGAGGCCGGGCGGTTCTTCAGCTTGGCATGGCGCAGCAGCGGCGTGATCACAGTCGGCCCGGTGACCACGAGGATCGCGCCTAGAATGATCGCCGTCGGCCAGCTCAGATTGCCGATGTAGTGGCCGGCCAGTGCGGTCATCACCCAGACGAGCGGACCGCCGAAGAGGACGATGCGGCGCACCGCCGTCGAGGTCTCGCGGATGTCGCGGAAATTGAGGGTCATGCCCCCTTCGAAGAGGATGATGGCGACCGCGGTCGACACCAGCGGCGTGTACAGGTCGCCGAAATCCTCACGGGGATTCATGAAGCCGGTGAGCGGCCCGAACAGAAGCCCGACGCCGAGCAGGAGGATGATGGCGGGCACCTGGACGCGCCAGGCCAGCCACTGGGCAGCGATGCCGGCGACGCCGATGAGAGCGAGCTGAAGGGCAAGATCATGCATGAAGGAATTTCCTGGGGCCGGACCTTGGGCTGCGGCGACATCCTGCGCGCCCGCTCCGGCCAATGTTCTGCGACATTTTCAAACTAGTCCGCCGTGCCGGATCGGAAACCCCTTCAGGCTACCATTCCGACCTGCGCGGTCAGACGCCGGCGAGGCGCTCCAGCTTGGCCAGTGCCGTGTCGGGGCTTTCGCCATAGGCAAGGGTGCCGGCCAGTTCGCCCTGTTCGTCGATCAGGAACGTCGTGGCGGTGTGGTCCATCGTGTAGTCGTCGCCCTCGCCGACCTTGCGCGAATAGACGCCCCAGCCCTTCAGCATGGCAGCAACTTTCTCGGGCGAGCCGGTCAGCGCCTTGATGTCCGGGGACACGGCCTCGACGTAGCTTTTCATCACGTCCGGCGTATCGCGCTCGGGATCGACGGTCACGAAGACCACCTGCAGGTCCCCGCCCTCGGCCGAGAGCTGCTTCTGGTAGCCGGCCAACTCGTACAGGGTCGTCGGGCAAACGTCGGGGCAATGGGTGAAGCCGAAGAACACCGCCGTCGGCTTGCCGCGCAGATCCGTCTCGGTGAAGGGCTGGCCCGTTTCGTCGACCAGGGCGAAGGACGAGCCATAGGTCTGCCCGCTCCGGCCGGGGCCGCCCTGCGCATACATCAGCGCCAGCGCCACCGCCGCGCCGGCGATCAGCGCCACGGTCGCCCAGAGCGCGGCGCGCACCATTGAGAGTCCACTCATGTCGTCCACCGGGCGCCGCTTACGGCCAGACCCGTCCCCTGTTCATGCGATTTCATACTGTTTGGGTGCCGATAGCACGGCCGGGCCAGCCGGCGCGACAGGGCCTGCGACGATCCCCATCACGATGGCGCCAGTCGATGGCGCAGGCAGGCCGCCCGTCGCGCGGCCGTTAGAAGCAGGCCGCCCAGCCCGCCTCCAGCAGATGCAGGAAAATCGCCTCGCCATGGCGCGCCCAGCCAGCCACCGCGCCAGCCGAGACAATTGCCAGGACCACGGTCCCCAGCGCAATCGCCAGAACGGCCTCGCGATCCTTCGCTGCGGCGCTCAGGCGGTGCGCCTCGATCGATGGACGGTCTTGCGTCATTGGGTTGCTTCCACGCGCCTTCGGATTCCCGTCTTCCAAATATATCGCTGATCGCGGGCCGGCGCACGCTTTACTCCTTTCGCATCCGCACGATACCCGCGACAAACGAGGCGCTCGGCACTCTTCTCGCCATAGCCGGCGCCGGTCGCGGCACCGACCTCCAGTTCCATCAGCCGCTCGGCGGCAAAGCCGATCATCTCGCGCAGGAGATCGGCATCAGGGGTCTTCTCCAGAAGGCTGCGCAGGCCCATCATGTCATTGGTCATCAGGGATCTCCGGTTGCGGTTAGGTCTCGTAACCCAAGCCTAACCGGAAACCGCTGGTGACCACCGCGCCGCCAATCTCGTCCTACAGCGCGATGAAAGGCGCGGACGAGATTGGCGACGCTATCGCCGAGCTACACCACCTGTGGGGACACGACCGCTGAAGTCATCCGCTCAGGGTATCTCAGTTCGAACATTCAACCTCGCGCCATCAAAGACGCTTCGTCTCATGGGCCCTCCGTGTGTAGCCTCACCGGCCAATGCACGGGGCGCGCCTTGAGGAGGCATGCCGTCAAGCGTTAGTCGGTCACTAAAGCTTTCAGAAACCTCTGATATGTCGCTTCAGCACAACTTGGAGCAGCGACCGCATGTCGGGGTATCAGTTCATCCATTTCGAGGCCTACAGCCGTTCCGGCGGAAAGAGCGGCCGTTCGGTGAGCTACGTCCTCGACGAGGCCGAGAGGCGGCCGGGTGCCACGCCCCACATCGAACGCCCCCGACCGCCGATCGTTGTTTACGGAACGCCGATTGCAGACTTGCGGTCGCTCCACAATGAGCGATCCGCCGCTGCACGTCAGGAGATCGCCGGCGGGCGACTGCGGTCGATCCGGAAAGACCAGCTTACGCTACTCACCGCTGTCGCTTCACATCCGACCCCGTGTTCAGCGATAGCGGCCGATCCGGCCGCGGCAGCTGCTGTTGCAGATTGGGAGCAGCGGACCGTGGATTGGCTGCGCCAGCGCTACGGCGATCGTCTCGAGACGGTGATCAGACACGACGACGAGGCGTATCCGCACCTTCACGCCTACGTCCTGCCCGATGATTCGGCGATGCGGGCCTCGGCGCTGCACGACGGTATGGCGGCGAAGGCCGCATCTATGCACTGCCCACTCCCGGCTGACCCGGACGAGCGCAAGGCGCGCAATAGAACCGGGGACAGAGCGTATCGCGATGCCATGCGCTTCGTTCAAACGAGCTATTGGCAAGACGTCGGCCTTCCCTGCGGCCTGGCCCGCCTTGGGCCCCGGAGGCGGCGCCTGACGCGGGAGGCGTGGCAGGCAGAACAGTTGGCTTCGTCAGCTCAGGCACGATCATTGTCGGGCGCAAAGCGCATCAAAGAGCAAGGAGAAGCATACGTTACCCGAACCAAGGAGCGGTGCTCACTGATTTATCGGAAAGCCCACCGGGTCTTGCAAGAGGCCGAAGCCAGGAAGGAGGCGGCCGAAGCTGAGTGGAAAGCGGCCGCCAGCGAGCGGGCGGAGACACAACGCCTTCTCGCCGAAGCTCGCAAATCGGCCGCACCGGCCGTGTCCCTCGGCGCCGCTTTTGGCACGGTGATCAGCGCGGCCCGGGAGACCCTTACCGACCGCGAGACGACGATCCGGCGGGAGGCGGAATCAGCAGCACAGCCTGCTGTGGCCGAGGCTGAAAAACGCATGAAGGACGCGGAGAACAAGGCCGAGAGAGCGGTCCAGCAGCTCCTCGAGGAACGTCAGCGCTCCGAGGCCCTGCGGGCGAGCGCCACGGCTGCCGCGGACCAGCGTGATGCCGCTTGGCGACGTCTTGCTGAGATAGATCCCGATTTCCATCCGGACACGCCGAAACCACAACGGTAGGCACGTGTGACGCCGCCCAGGCCCAATCTCGAATTCAGGTTGCATGGTGCCGCCGAACTTGAATGGCAGACTGCCACAGGCCCGGAGCCAAGGCGCAGGAGGGCCGCGCTGCCCAGCCACCACGAGAGCCAAGGGAGTGACGAACGGCGCAGAGACAAAAGGCAGCATCTTTCGCTCAGAATTAAGACAACCAGGGCATTCTGAGCTGCGGACGCCAGACAGTTCTCCGCATTGCGAAGCGCGATACACACGTCGTCGATGACGAATATTCTCGTCGCCATGCCACAAGCTTCATTTTCCGCCTATAGCAGCAGCCACCATTCGCGAGAGAAGCCAGCCCGTCGCGCTGTACTTCCGCAAGAGGTCCGGCCCGCGTTCATCATTCACACGCCTGGAGCGGGCGGTGTGGCCTACGGCGTGAACCGTTTTGCGAACCGGGGATGAGATCGCTGTTTTGTAGCGTGGTTTGGCGGCGAAGATGCGAGTAATGTGGATATCCACGTGACCTGCCATCGAATCGATCTGGTTCGGGATGTCGGTCGCCGTCGACACTGGCCGACAGCCTTGAGGGCGGAAGTCGTGGATTCTTCGCCGGCTCCGATCGCAAGGCGGATCATTTCGCCTTCATGCTGTCGCTGATCGCTACGGCAAAGCTGAACGACATCGATTCGAAGACCTGCTGCCATGGAACTGGTCTGCCACCCGCAGGCCGAACAAAGGGCCGCGGCATGAGGCAGCGGGCGCATAAGGCGTACGCCTCCAAGCCCCGGTAGCCGTTACTCCGACCTACGCCGTGACGCGCCACCGCCCTGGATCACCGTCACCGCCGGAATCCGGTATTAATCGGTTTCATTTGCAACTAGAAATACGCTCGAGATGTCGGTGACCTGTCCGCAGGTCATGCCACCACGCGCATGACCTGCTGACAACTCGTCGATAGCTCAGTCGAAAGGCACAAGTCTCAAATCGCCCCGAGACAAGAAAAATCTGCTCGCCGCGGCTCACGCCGGATGCATACCGGGCAGTTGAGTTACCTCGACATCATCTTCAGCATGCTGACTGATCAGCGGCGCGCCACACCATCAGCCATCTGCGCTTGGCTCTTCGCCGTCGGCGACGAGGAAATAGGCAAGCGCCACCCCCGGCATGGCAATGCCGATAATGCAGATGCCGGTCCAGCCGAAGGTTTCGAGGACGGGGCTGGTCAGGGCCGAGCCCAGCGCACCGCCGAGGAAGAAGGTCGTCATGTAGACGGCGTTGAGGCGGTTCCGGATACCCGCGTCGAGCTGGTAGATCTCGCGCTGGCCGAAGACGAGATTGGCCTGAACGCCGAGGTCGATGAGGATGCCCGCCGCGACCAGTGCGGCGAGCGAGGCTTCGCCGAACAGGGCGGCGACGAAGGCCAGAACCACCGTGGCAATCGCCGCGATGGTGCCGATGCGGGTGTGGCCGCGGTCGGCCAGCCGCCCGGCCACCGGCGCGGCCAGCACGCCGAGGACGCCGGCCAGTGCGAACAGGGCGACGCCGGTTGGCGAGAAGCCGTAGGGCTCGCGCAACAGGATGATCGGCGCGGCGGTCCAGAACAGCGAGAAGGCGCCGAACATCGCCGCATGATAGAGGCCGCGCCGGCGCAGGACCGGCTGGCGGAGGAAGAGCTGGCCGAGCGAGGCGATCAGCGCGCCATAGCCCCGCGTGCCCTGCGGCCGCCTTTGCGGCAGAAGAATCAAACCGGCCACCATCAGCGCCGCGACCAGGGCGCCCGACAGGCCGAACACGCCGCGCCAGCCGACTTGGTCGGCCAGGAAGCTGGCCGCCGGCCGCGCCAGCAGGATGCCGGCCAGGAGCCCGCTCATGACGTTGCCGACGACGGCCCCACGCTCCTCGGGCGGCGCCAGATTGGCCGCCAGCGGCACCAGCATCTGCGCCGCGGTGGACGAGATGCCGACGAACAGCATGGCAGCAAACAGGCTTGTCAGCCCCGGCGCCAAGGCAAGTCCGGCCAGGGCCACGAGATTGGCCGCCATGGTCCAGAGAATCAGCCGGCGGTTCTCGACGACGTCGCCGAGCGGCACCAGCAGTACGAGGCCGATCGCGTAGCCGATCTGCACGACGGTGACGATCGCGCTCTCGGCCGCAACCGACAGGCCGGTATCCCGGCCGATCAGCGCCACCAGCGGCTGGGCGTAATAGAGATTGGCGGCCAGCGCACCGCAGGCAAAGGCGAAGAACACCGTCAGCACGGGACCGAGGCCGGCCGGCCGCGCCGGGGTCTCGGCCGCGTCGTCCGGTGCGGTGGCGAAGGCCTGTGTCATCAGTCTGTTCCTGTCGGTACGAGCGCCACAGGCCGGGCCCATTCGTAGGCTGCCGGCTTTCGCTTCTGCGAGATAGGGCAAGGGCGGGCGGCGGTCAGCCCGGCGCGACGGTGTGTTCGGCAAAGACGACCGGCGCCGCTTGCAACCGCTCCCCTGGCCCTTATGGTTCCGGCGATTGGAAATGCCGGACGACGAGACAGGATCACGCTCATGCGCTTTACCGGGACCCACGCCTATGTGGCGGGCAAGGATCTGACGATCGCGGTCAACGCCGCGATCACCCTGGAACGCCCGCTGCTGGTCAAGGGCGAGCCCGGCACCGGCAAGACCGAGCTGGCCTTCCAGATTGCCGAAGCGCTCGGCCTGCGGCTGATCCAGTGGACGGTGAAATCGACCACACGGGCGGCGCAGGGCCTCTACGAATACGACGCAGTGTCACGGCTGCGCGACAGCCAGCTCGGCGACGAGAAGGTCAACGACATCCGCAATTACATCCGCCGCGGCAAGCTCTGGGAGGCGTTCGCCTCCGAGGAGCGCGTGGTGCTGCTGATCGACGAGATCGACAAGGCCGACATCGAGTTTCCCAACGACCTCCTGCAGGAGCTCGACCGGATGGAGTTCGATGTCTACGAGACCGACGAGACGATTCGCGCCAGGCACCGGCCGATCGTGATCGTCACCTCCAACAACGAGAAGGAACTGCCGGACGCCTTCCTGCGCCGTTGCTTCTTCCACTACATCCAGTTTCCCGATCCCGAGACGCTGGCGCGGATCGTCGACGTCCATCATCCGGGCATCAAGCAGGAGCTGGTGCGCGCGGCGCTGACCCAGTTCTACGAGATCCGCGAGCAGCCCGGCGTCAAGAAGAAGCCGTCCACCTCCGAAGCGCTGGACTGGATCCGGCTGCTGGTCGCCGAGGACATCGAGGCCAAGGATTTGCGCGACAGCCCGACCAGGGCGCTGCCCAGGCTCGCCGGCGCGCTGCTGAAGAACGAGCAGGACGTGCATCTCTTCGAGCGCCTGGCGTTCCTGGCCCGGCGGCAGGGGTGATAAGTGTTGTCGAGAAGAGCGGACAGGGCACGGGCAATGACTGACGCGGTGCGGATCAGACCGATCACCCTCGACGACGAAGCCGAATGGCGCCGCCTGTGGACCGGCTACCTCACCTTCTACGAGACCAGTGTCCCTGAAGAGGTCTATGCGACGACCTTTGCCCGGCTGCTTTCCGGTGCGGACAACGAGTTTCGCGGCCTGATCGCAGAGACGGACGGACGGCCGATCGGCCTCGTGCATTTCCTCTTCCACCGCCATTGCTGGCGGGTCGAGAATGTCTGCTACCTTCAGGACCTCTATGCCGATCCCGACGTCCGCGGCACGGGCGTCGGCCGCAAACTGATCGAGGCGGTCTATGCGGCAGCGGACCAGGCCGGCGCACCGACCGTCTACTGGACGACGCAGGTGTCCAACCGGACCGCGCGCCAGCTCTACGACCGGATCGGCGAAGAGACGCCGTTCGTCAAGTATCAGCGGAGGGCCTGATCCCGTACGAGGGGCCGTAGCTCCGCCGATCAACGGCGATGATCCGGACCATCACGAGAATTGGCTGGTCGCGCCGACCGGTCGGGCGCACAAGGCGCCCATGTCCGACACTGCGAGATCCGCCATGACCACCCTCCCCATCTATCAGGTCGATGCCTTCACCGACCGGCTGTTCGCCGGCAATCCGGCAGCCGTGGTGCCGCTGGATCGGTGGCTCCCAGACGCCGACATGCTGGCTATCGCGGCCGAGAACAACCTGGCGGAGACGGCGTTTTTCGTCGCGGCCGGAGATGCCCGCTGGGAGCTGCGCTGGTTCACGCCCACGATCGAGGTGCCGCTCTGCGGCCACGCCACGCTGGCCACCGCATTTGTCCTGTCCGAATGTCTCGGGGAGACCGCGACGACGCTGACCTTCGCGACGCGCCGGTCCGGCGAATTGACGGTGACGCGGGACGAAGACGGTTGGTTCGCCATGCGGCTCCCCCGGCGCCATACGGTCGAAGCCGTCGACGCTGCGGGCTACGAGGCTCTGGCCTCGGCGCTCGGTGCCCGGCCGACCGAGGCAGTCGTCTTCGCTGTCCCCGGCGACACGTCCTGGCTGGCGGTTTTCGACAGCGAGGAGGACATCACCGGCCTTGCGCCGGACATCCGCGCGATCGCCGCGCTGCCGCCGCTCAATGTCGTCGCCACCGCGCCCGGCAAACCCGGCTACCGCATCGACTTCGTCTCGCGCATGTTCGCGCCGGCAGCCGGCATAGACGAGGACCCCGTCACCGGCTCGGCCCATTGCTCGCTGGTGCCCTACTGGGCCGAACAGCTTGGCGGACACGACTTCCTCGCCCGCCAGGTCTCGAAACGCGGCGGCACGCTGCGCTGCCGTCTCGACGGCGACACGGTGGTCGTCGCCGGCCAGGCGGTGCTTTATCTGACGGGCGAGATCAGCGTGCCGGGGTGATGAGGGGCGATCCATGCCCTGCGGCCTTGCAGCCGCGGGCATCGATCAAGACCACATGGTGCGTCTGCGATGCCCAGTCGACGCCGACGAACCAGTTCGATTGCTCGTCGTCCATGACGATCTCCTCCGTCACGTTCGAGCCACCGCAGTGCCTGCCGATCCCTGTACTGGCGCTCCAAGACGCAAACTCCCCACGAGGCATCCACCGCGGCCTCCCGCCGGGGCACAGGTCCCCCCCGGGTGTTCACGACACAGGGGGCGATGGGTTGCTCCCGGCAGGCTGGCCCGATCCGAGCAGCCTATGACAAAGCCGGCCGGATCACCATGAGAGGTACAGGGGGAGATCAGCCGTTGCGATGCCCCACCCTTCTGGCGAGGTACGTCGGCGGTTCGCGGAGAACGGCGCGCTGACACGACGATTTTCCGCCATTTGGGTGAAGAGAACGTCGTGCCACAGGGGTCAGCTACCCAAAGGTTGTCCTCCCGCCCCTACTCCGCCGCTTCCACGGTCTCCGAGGCGGCGATGGCAGCCATTACGGCCTTGGGCTCGCGGTCGAGCGCATTCAGAAGGACGCGGGCGGGCCCGGTCGGATAGCGCCGCCCCTGCTCCCAGTTGCGCAGCGTCGCCACCGGCACACCGATCTTGCCGGCAAAGGCGTCCTGCGTCAGCTTCAGCCGGCGACGGAGCTTGGCAATGTCCGGCACCGCGATCGTGAAGCGGTGGACGACGACATCGGATTCATCTCCCTCGAACCACTTCAGCGCCTGCTCAAGGGATTCGACCAGATGTGCGTCGGCTTCTTCCTGGGTCTCGACCGGTACACGCTTCGTCATCGCCTCAAAGTCCAAACAGCCGTTTCACGTCGTTGATCGTGCGGATCGCTTTCAGGGCCGCCTGGATCAGTCGCGCCACAGGGGCTTCCAGCGGTACCACCCGCAACAGGACGATCCGGTCGATTTGGTCGGACAGTGCGTAGGTAATCCGCAGCGACCGAAAGGACCAATCCCATAGGGCGGGCGAATCCGCGCGCTGCTTGCCGATCACCGGGTCGGACCGAAGGATACGCAACGCCTGCTCGTAGCGTTCTGCCTCCAGGCCGTAGAGTCCGCAATCGAGCCGAAAACGCTCCGTCTCGCCGATTTCGACCTCGTACATCCACGGCCTCATATACGCCAATGGCGCAGTTTCGACAAGCTGCCCAGCTACTCTATCCTCCTTTCCGGCGACGAACACCCTTTCACTACCGCCCCTCGTCCAGGAACGCCGCGACCGGCGCCAGCGCTTCCGCCGGTGCCTCCTCGTGCGGCACGTGGCCGAGATCCGGCAGGACGACGAGGCGGCTATCCGGCAGCGCCGCCTGGTAGTCCGCGGCGTTGGCGACCGGGATCATCGCGTCCTTCTCGCCCCAAAGGAGCAGCGTCGGCGCGGTGATCGGCGCCAGCAATGGTGGCGGCGCCTTCAACTCGACCTGTCCCATCCGCGCGATCTTCGCATCGCGGGCGCCGGGCGCCAGCAGCAGGTCGTGATAGCGGTCGACGGTCGCTTCGGAGAGGCGTGACGGGTCGGAATAGGCCGGCCGATGTTCATGCGCAGCAGAGATCGCGGCAGGACGGTAGCGCATCAGCTTGACCATCGCCGGCACGTCGGGGCGCTTGCCGTATTCGAGAAGTGGCTGGCGAACCCGTCGGACGAAATCAGCACCAGCCTGTCCACGCGCTCGGGATGCGCCGCGGCGAACCGCCAGGCGAAGCGCCCGCCCATGGAATTCCCGACGAGCGTCGCCTGTTCGACGGCGAGCGTGTCCATCAGGGCGCGCAGCACGGTGAGCGTGCGATCGTCGGAATAGTCGCCGGTCGGATCGGGCCCCGACAGGCCGCTCCCCGGAATGTCGAAGCGCACGACGCGATACCTGTCGCTCAGCGCCTCGGCCCAGGGCTCCCAGGTGTGCAGGCTGGACCCGAAGCCGTGCAGCATGATCAGCGCCGGCGCCTCGCGCGACCCGCTGTCGCGCACATGCAGCCGGACGCCGTCGATTTCGATCAGGTCGCCGGGCGAATCGAGATAGGCCGCCTCCAGCACGGCCCGCGACCGGTCGGGCGTCCACAGCCAGAACAGACCGAGCGCGAGCGCAGCGATGACGACCAGGGCCAGGACAAGCGACAGCCGCATGAAGCATCCTCCAGGCCACCATAAGGCTGGTTGCGCCGTGGCCTGGCAAGCCTGTGAGCGCTTCGCCGATGACACGGCACGCGACCTGTCCTAGCAGCCTGTCGGACTGATGTTTTTGTCAAAGGCAGAAGACGCTGGCTGGCTGGCCGGTTGCGCGTCCGGTCAAAGGCTGGGAGCCGGTCTGGGAAACGCTCCTGGTTG